>DATBSM010000209.1:0-17041 GCA_036559785.1 Gemmatimonadales bacterium | reverse complement strand
TGGCGATCAGCACGATTCAAAACAACGTGGTCAGCCCCTTCGCGTATGGCAACCGCCTGAAGCTGAATCCCGTCGTGATTCTCTTGGCGACACTATTGGGCTGGTTCCTGTGGGGTGTCACGGGTGCATTCGTGGCGATTCCAGTGCTTGCTGCAACGAAGGTGATCGCCGATCACGCCGACCCCAGGTCCAGGCTCGCGGAGGTTCTCGGCGAATGAACGATGAGCGGAGGCCATACCGGGAGCTGTCTGCGCCGGCGGTAGAGACCGCCGCGGCCCCGCTCGGATCCGAGCGACCCGGGAGGATGCACCTGGTGGTGGTGACGACTCGTGCTGTTCAGCCGGCCGACAAGGCGCCGCCGGGGACTACCCTGGTCACGCGGTTCTGGCACCCTCGAGACCACAAGTGGAACGAGAACATCTTCGACTCGCTGGACCACGCGCTCCGTCTTTTCGTGGATGAGAGCGGATGGGTTCTTCGCCAGCAGCAGTCGCTCGACGCTCCCAAGGCCCACGAGCTCATCTTCGAGGCCCGGCGGGAAGACTTCAGCCGGCCAAGCACCGAGCAGATCCTGCACGAGGTGGGGCTCTCCCCGGAGGAAGTGGCCAATCTCCTCGAGCGGGTGGACCGTGAGGGCGAAGCGACCTAGGAACTACCGACGCGGGCGCTTGAAGACGGGACGTGGATCATCGTCCTCGAGCTCGTCCGTCAATGGCACGGGGCGGCGAGGTGCTGCCGGGGGGCGATCGTTGATCGTCGCCGCCGGGGGCGCCGGAACTGCCGGGAGGCCCGGGACTGTCGGGGTCGGTGCCGATCTCTCGTCCTGGAGTGCAGCCAGCGCGGATTCAGCCGTGTCGCGAATGATCTCCAGCGAGTTCTCCAGATTGCTCTGTGCCTGTGCGTACAGCCGGGGTCCCTCGAGCGCCAGTAGAGCCTCGACCAGACTCCGGACCTCCGCCTCGCTTAATGGCAAGCCCATCCGCTGCAGCCTCTCCCGGACCATCGCGATTCCTCGAGGGCTTACCACCAAGCGTGGTCCCTGTTGCCATCGCGTCATGTCGTTCCCTCGCTTCCGGCTAAAGCTCGAGCGCGCGCCATAGATACCAACTCGCCACGCTTCGGTACGGCCGCCAGCGCTCCCCCCGGCGGACCATCGCCGCGGGCTCGGGCAGTTTCCGCTTCCCAAACGTTTGGGCAAAGCCTTTGCGGACCCCGAGGTCGCCCAGCGGCAGCACGTCGGGGCGACCCAGCTTGAAAATGAGCAACATCTCCACCGTCCAGCGTCCGATCCCGCGCACCGCCGTCAGCCGGGCGACGATCTCTTCATCCTCCATCCGCCGCACGCGCGACAAAGGCGGCACCGTGCCGTCGAGAGTCCGTGCGGCCAGGTCGCGCAGGGCGGCTGTCTTGGCGGTCGAAAGGCCCGCTGAGCGCAGTCGGTCGGGAGGGATCTCGAGGAGGTCGCCCGGGGTGGGGAAGCGTTTCGGGGCAAACAGCTGGGTTACCCGGCCCAGGATCGTAGCGGCGGCCCGGCCGGTGAGTTGTTGATAGACGATAGATCGCACCAGCACCCGGAACAGGCTATGGCCGGGCGTAGGCCGCATGGTGAACTGGCCCACCCGCGCGATCAGTTCGCCCATGGCAGGATCGACCTGGGCCAGGTGCCGGCAGGCGAGGTCCGGGTCATAGCCCAAACCATCCAGGCGCGGTTCAATCGTCAGCAGATCGGGCGCGGCCATGGCGGAAAGCTACATCGGGCCCATGTCCCGTCGCGAGCAGCATGCTGGCACCGATGACGAGGAGCGACCCGCCGATCTGCGACACGCTAGGTCGCTCGCCGAAGACCGGTATCGCGAGCAGGTGCGTGAGCACGATGCCCACGCCGGAGAGCGCCGCCAGGGGGGCCGCCCGGTGCAGTGAATAGGCCCGGGTCATGGCGATCTGTGCTCCTCCGCCGCTCAGTCCTGCACCAAACAGGAGCAGACCGCCTCGCGCGTCCGGCCACTCCCAGACCGGTATCGCAAAGGCCAGCATGGCGCAGAGTCCGACGAAAGAAAAGTGCAGCACCACCGCTTCAGGCGTTTCTCCCGGACCGATCTTTCGCAGCCAGATGAGGGCCAGCGCGTAGAGGACGGCGCCCGCGATCGCAATGGTTGCCACCGGCGCGGCAATGCCAAACGACGGGCCCACCACCCCGACGATTCCGGCAAACACCAGCGCAATAGCGAGTGCCACTCGTCCATCTACCCGCTCGCCCAGCAGCGGACCGGAGAGCACCGCGACAAAGATCGGGGCGGTAGCACCGAGCGTGGCAACATCGCCCAGGGCGATCCGGGTCGACCCAAGAGCGTAGAACGTGCAGAGGGCAGACATGGCACCGAACACGCTCCGGAACCAGGTACTGCGCCGGTCGGTGATGCGCAGGGATGTTCCCTGGTACAGGCCCAGGGCACTCGCCATGAGCGTGCCCACCAGGAACCGTGCCGCGCCCACCTCGGCCCAGGGAAGATCGCGGGCGCCGAGTCGAGTGCAGACGTTCATTCCGGCGAAGAACACCTGGGCCAGGAGCATCCAACGGAGCGCGAGGGGGAAAGACGGAGTGGTCGGGAAAGACGGGAAGGCACGTGTCATCGCGCTCAAGGTAGTTTGCTCCGGACCTCTAGACTATTGCTACGGTTTATCGGGCCCCTGTCTTTCCTGTCCTTCCCGTCCTTCCCGTCCTCCCGCATCTTCTCCGCATGAACCCCGACGACTTTCGACGCCACGGTCACCAGTTGGTCGACTGGATGGCCGACTATATGCGAGATGTAGGCGGACTGCCGGTCACATCCGCTGGTCGACCGGGTGACATCACGCGGCAGCTTCCGGCTTCTCCTCCGGAGAGGGGTGAGCCCTTCGAGGCGCTCCTTCAGGACTTCACCCGCATCATCGTTCCCGGGATGACCCATTGGAACCACCCCGGCTGGTTCGCCTATTTCCCGGGCAACAACAGTCCTCCGTCCATCCTCGCTGAGATGCTCACCGCCACGCTCGGCGCCCAGTGCATGTCGTGGGCGACGTCTCCCGCAGCCACCGAGCTGGAACAGGTGACCATGGAGTGGCTGCGGCAGATGCTCGGGCTGCCGTTGGGATTCATCGGGGTCATCCAGGACACGGCATCCACGGCCACGCTGGTGGCGCTGCTGTCGGCCCGGGAGCGAGCCACCAATGACGCCGCCGGGGTCACGGGTCTCGCCGGCACCGGGTCGCGCCTGACCGTGTATGCCTCTGGCGAGGCGCATTCGTCGATCGACAAGGGGGTCAAGCTCGCGGGGTACGGGCTGGAGCAGCTGCGCCGGGTGCCGGTGGATCAGGCGTATGCCATGGTGCCGGAGGAACTGGACCGGATGATCGCGGCCGATCGGAAGGCCGGCTTGATCCCGGCCTGCGTGGTGGCGACGGTGGGGACGACGTCATCCACCGCTATCGACCCTCTCCCTCGAATAGGCGAGGTCTGCAGGCGGCATGGCGTCTGGCTTCACGTGGATGCGGCGTATGCCGGGACGGCGGCGATCGTGCCGGAGCTGCGCCACTTGTTCGATGGCGTCGAGCAGGCCGACAGCTTCGTGTTCAATCCGCACAAGTGGATGCTGGTAAACTTCGACTGCAGCGCCTACTTCGTGCGCGACCGGGATGCGCTGCTCCGAACCTTTACAGTCACTCCGGAGTATCTCCGGACCGCACAGGACAAGGAGGTCGTCAACTTCCGGGACTGGGGAATCCAGCTGGGCCGCCGGTTTCGTGCCTTGAAGCTCTGGTTTGTGATTCGGAGCTACGGTCTGGAAGGCCTTCGGGACGTGATTCGCAGGCACGTCCGGCTGGCGAGCGAGCTGGCCGAGTGGATCAAGGCAGCTTCGGGATTCGAGCTGATGGCGCCGGTGCCTCTGGGGCTGGTGTGCTTTCGCTACCGGCCGACGGGAGCGGATGCGGACGACCCGCGGCTCGATGACCTGAATGCGGCGCTGCTTACGCGGGTGAACGCCACCCGCCGCGTACATCTGACTCATACCCGGCTGGGCGGGCGCTACGTGATTCGCGTGGCGATCGGACAACGGCAGACCGAGCTCGCCCACGTGGAAGAGGTGTGGAGGCTGATTCAGGAGGGAGCAAGAGCTGTGTCATCCTGAGCGGAAAGAAAAACCCTCCGCGTTCAGGCGAGCGATTCTTCCTTCGCTCAGGATGACACCCCATCCTGATGGTCAACTGCCGGGCAACCTCAGGTACAGCAGCTGTCCCCCTTCACCGGTGAGTCCCTGCGAGGGAACCGGCAAGCCATGCGCCTGAACGTCGAACAGCCAGGTGCCTTCGCCCAGCCAACGCGAGGCATCGATGATGCCACTGGATTCCCAGCATCCTACACCACACCCGGGGTTGTTGACCTCGACCACAGCCGTGCCCTTCCCCAACTTGTCGTGCCCGTGAAGCTTGAACTGCCAGATCCTGGCTGCCCGGTTGAAGCCGCTGTACGCCGGATCCTCCTGGACCATCAGGCTTTTCTTGCCGACCGCAATGTTGTCGGGCGATGCCCAGTCTCCAGCGGCGACCCCGCTCGAGCGGTCCAGGAGCGTCAGGCGCGCGTTCTGCGTGGGGCTCTGCGGGTCCAGGTCGACCCGGTAGATTGAGCCATAGGGGTCGCACGGAGGTGCATTGCACTGAGCGTTTACCTTGCCGGCCACCCGTCCGTTGACAGTTTCGCTCCCGGTGTCAACCATGTATACGGAAACAGGACCCTGCTTGGCAGCGCCTTTATCGTAGTCTAGATCTTCCAGCCGCACGAACGGGAGAGCTCCCCGGCTACCGAGATTGTCTGCCGCAGCCTGAAGGCCGGCCGAGGGCTGACTGGGATTGGCGATCTCCAGGAACTGTCCTCCGACGGTCTGACCTTCCTGCAAATTACCCGAGTGAGTCACGTCATCGCTGGTAAAGGCGTACAGCTTGCCACCACCTGCCAGCACGTCAGCAGAAGACGCTGCGATGTACATGTAGAGCTCCGAGGCTCCGGCGTTGTCATCGGTCCCGAGAATTACAACGCCGTCATCGAATCCCGCCACGCTGATCGTGTTTTCGTGGGCGTAGTGGCCCAGCCACGGGAGCTCAGTGGTTGTGCCGCTGCGGCTTACAGTGATGGTTACCCCATTCTTTGCTCCGTTTGTGGCCTCCTCGCCCGAGAGGAAGTACCCCTGACCAAACCCCTCATCGGCCGTCACCCAGGTCGCCGAGCAGAGCCGCTCGAGAAGGGAGGAGCCGGTTACCGGGTACGACCCGCTCTTGACCGAGAGGGAAGACATGTCGATGACAAGGCGGGACACGCGGGCGTATCTGAACTTTCCGTTCACACCGGTACCGGACATCTCATGGTTCGCATGCAGCACCAGCTCGTCTCCCTGGGCATACGCCCCCAGCCCATCAGGAATGGGAGCCCACACTCGCAACTCAGGATCCGGGTTGGATTGGGCGCCCGGGATCGGGTCTCCGACGGTGATGATGGGCTTGAGCAGCGCGCTGGGGACCAGCGCGGTGGCCTGGGCCGGTTGCGTGGTCACGAAGTCCAGCTCGGCTGCCGCACCAGGGGTGGGCGAAGCAACGGTTTCGGCACTCTTGTCGCAGGCCGCGACAGAGGACACGGCCAGGGAGATCAGAAGGTACTGCAAGGTGCGCATGACTCTACTCCAGATTTCGGGTGGCCCATCACGTTTCGAAGAGATGGCCGAATCTGGCAGTCACACATCACCCGGAGGTCGGGCTCAGGTAAAGGGTACGTCACGGCAGGCGAGCGTCTTTCGACGCGGTCATCCGGCCAGGGCGGCCTCACTGGGAGAGAGCATCGGCTGCAGGTAGCGCCCGGTGTGCGACTCCAGCACCTCGACAATGTCCTCCGGCGTTCCCTGAGCCACGACGCGGCCTCCGGCGTCGCCCGCGTCGGGTCCCATATCGATGACCCAATCGGCCCGCTTGATCACATCGAGATGGTGCTCGATGACGACCACGGTGTGGCCCGCGTCGACCAGCCGGTCCAGCACATGGATGAGTACCCGCACGTCGTCCAGATGCAGTCCGGTCGTGGGCTCGTCGAGGATGTAGAGCTTCCGGCCTTCGCGCTTCCCCGCTTGGGCCAGCTCCCGGGCGATCTTGAGCCGTTGCGCCTCCCCTCCGGACAGGGTGGTAGCGGGCTGCCCCAGCCGCAGGTATCCCAACCCGACCTGCTGCAGCTGCCACAGAGCCGCGCCGAGCTTGGGCTGGTGGCGAAACCGGGCGATGGCCTCCTCGACGGTCCACTGAAGCACGTCGTGAATCGACTTTCCCGAGATCCTGACGTCGAGCACATCCCGGCGATAGCGGGTGGCGCCGCAGGCTTCGCAGGGCACGAACACGTCGGCCAGAAACACCATCTCCACCCGGACATGGCCAGCACCTTCGCACGTTTCGCAGCGGCCTCCCGGCAGATTGAAGGAGAAGGTCGCCGAGGTGTACTTGCGCTGCCGGGCCAGAGGCTGGCTGGCGAACAGCTCCCGGATTTCGTCGAACGCCTTGATGTAGGTCACGGGATTCGAGCGAGGCGAGCGGCCGATAGGCGACTGATCGACCAGGAGGACGTCCTGCAGGAGTTCCCATCCGGTGATCGAAGCGACCTGCCCCACCGGCTCGCCGAGATGAGACTTGGCGGAGTGCTCACCCCGAAGTTTCGCCTCGAGGTTGCGGTATACCACGTCATGCAGCAGCGTGCTCTTGCCCGACCCTGACACACCGGTCACCGCGGTCAGGGTACCCAGGGGAATGTCGACGTCCACGTTCTGGAGGTTGTGCAGGTCGGCCCCCCGCACTCGCAGCCATTGCGGGCCGGCAGGACGGCGCACGCTCGGCACCGCGATGCGCTTCTTCCCCGTGAGGTACTGCCCGGTGAGCGACGTATGCGCGTCGGCGACCGGCCCCGCGTGCACCACTCTGCCGCCGTGCTCCCCGGACCCGGGACCAAGCTCGAGCATGAAATCGGCCTGCTGGATGGCTGCCAGATCGTGCTCCACGACCACGACCGTGTTGCCCGCGTCGCGCAGCCGGTGCAGCAGGCCCAGCAGGCGATCGGTGTCCCGGGCGTGCAACCCTACCGACGGCTCATCCAGGACATACAGCGTGTCCACCAGATGCGAGCCGAGCGCGTTGGAGAGTGAGATCCGCTGGGCCTCGCCGCCGGAAAGCGTGCGGGTCTGACGATCCAGGGTCAGATATCCCAGTCCGACATCTCGAAGAAAGCTCAACCTGGCGTCGATCTGATCGAGAATGAGCTGCGCCACCGAGCGTTCCCAGGGAGTGAGCGCGAGCTCCTGCAGCCACTGGTGCAGGGCGTCCACCGAACGGTTCGCCACCGACCCGATGGTGTCATTCCCGATTCGCACGGAAAGGGCGTCCGGGTTGAGGCGGCTTCCACCGCACTCTATGCAGGTCTTGGCCAGCTGATATTGCCGCAGGAAGACCCGGATGTACTGCTTGTACCTCTTCTCCTCCAGTCCCTTCAGGAAAGGATGGATGCCGAGGAAGCGCCCCTTGCGCCCATAGAGGAGCTCCCGGCGCTGGGTAACCTTCAGCTTGGACCAGGGCTTGTGGGGGTCGGCGCCGATGGACTTGGCGAAGTCGAGCAGGATCTTGCGGCGAGATTCGTAGCGCGGCTTGGTCCAGGGGTCGATCGCGCCCTCCAAAAGGCTCTTTCCTGAATCGCAGATAATCAGCGAGTCATCGTACTCCAGGACGGCACCGAATCCGTTGCAGTTGGAGCAGGCACCGCGCGGGTTGTTGAACGAGAACAAGGCTGGGGTGACCGTGGCCGCAGGCGTATCGCAGCTGCTGCAGGCGGGGAACTCGGTGAACCGTGTCCGGCCGGTCATCGGCTGGACTCCGTGGAGCACGATGGCGACCCCCCCACCCTCCCGAAATGCGGTGGTGAGGGACTCCGTCAGCCGCGAGGCCGAGGCGAGACCACCCTCGAGCCGATCCACGGTCACCAGGAGATCCTCGACGGTAGTGAGGTCGAGCAGAGCGGGGAGCTCGTCCAGATGCAGCGGCACCCCATCCGCTACCACTCGCATGAAGCCAAGCGCGCGCAGGTTCTCGACGACGGTCGCATGGCTCAACCGGGTCAGCTGCGGGAGGGGAAAACAGACCTGGAGCCGCCCGCTCACCTGGGCCAGAACGGCGTCGGTGGCCGCCTGGGGCGTGTCCCGGCGCACTGGCCCCCCGCAGATCCGGCAATGGCTCTTGCCGATGCGGGCCCAGAGCAATCGCAGGTAGTCGTATACCTCGGTGCCGGTACCGACCGTGGAACGGCTGGACACGACCGGGTTCCGCTGCTCGATGGCGACGGCGGGTGCCAGCCCCTCGAGCCGGTCCACCAGCGGCTTGGGCATGCGATCGAGAAACTGCTTCGCGTAGGTGGACAGCGACTCTATATAGCGGCGCTGCCCCTCGGCGTAGAGGGTATCGAAGGCCAGCGTGCTCTTGCCCGAGCCTGACGGCCCGGTGATCACGATGAGCGCGCGATGGGGCAGGTCGACGCTGATGCCGCGGAGGTTGTTCTGCCGGGCGTTGACGATGCGGATGACGGACATGGTTGGAAAATAGTCGCCCTTCCCGCCTTTCCCGTCCTCCCACTACTTTTCCCCTTCGATGCCCCTGCTCCTTACCCCCAAACTCCTGCTCCGTGGCTTCGAGATTTTCGTCGTGGCCTCGTTGCTGGGCTGGGGGATCACCCTTCTTTACGGCAACGACCTTCACGCCTTCCTGATCGGCCTTGGCCAGGTCAAGTGGATCTGGGTGCTGGCCGGGTTGGCGCTCGCCTCCCTGGACTGGATCGGGGGAGGCCTCCGGCTCTGGGTTGTGGCCCGGCACATCTATCCCAACCCACCACTCAAGGGCTTGATCCTGGCCGGAGGCATGGGAGCCTGGGCCGGGTACATCACCCCGCTCAACTCCGGAGCCGGGCCCACCACGATGTATACCATGCGTCGGTACGGCGTGCCCCTCCCGGTGGCGGTCACCTCGACCTTCATGAGCTTCGTCGCCACGATCCTCTTCTTTGCCATCGCCGGCCCTCTCGCCGTGTTCTTCGGGGCCGGGCGGTCGCTGGGCCAGCGGGGCAATGTGCTCGGGCTCTCGCTCTTCGATCTCTTTCTCGCCAGCCTCGTGATCATCGCCGGCATCGGCCTGCTCATGGCCGTGGTCATATTCTTTCCCAAACTGGTGCGGGACCTGCTGCATCGCGCGGCCGAGGCCATCGGGAGGCGCAACCGGGGGGTGGCGGACCGGCTGGAGAAGCTGCGCGAGGGCATCGATCACGCGCATGAAAGCGTGGTGGCCTTTAACAGCCCGAAGGGTTGGCTGGCCCTGCTCTGGGCCACGGTCCTCTCCGGCCCTTCTCATGCCAACAAGCTGCTGGCCGGGTACGTTGCGCTTCGAGCGGTGGGCCTTCACGCGAATTTCGTCGACATCCTGCTGGTCCAGACCCTGGTCATGTTTCTGTTGTACTTCGCGCCGACTCCCGGCGCGTCGGGCATCGGGGAGGTGCTGTCCGCCGCGGTGATGTCCTCCTATGTACCCCGTGAGCTCACTCCGATCTACATCCTTATCTGGCGCCTCACGCTCAGCTATTTCACCATCGCGCTCGGCTTCCTGGTGTTCTCCGGCTGGGTGCGGCGGGGCCTCAAGGGGGTGGATGAGTCGGCCTTGGTGGAGCCCGCCGGATAGTATCGCCATGGATCAGGACGAAGCGCTCGACAAGAACTACGACGCGAGGCTGCTGCGGCGGCTGCTGGTCTATCTACGCCCCTACCGCGGCCTGACGGGGCTGGCGGTCCTGCTGCTGCTGTCAGGAGCCGGGCTTGCCCTGGTAGGCCCGGTATTAACCCAGCGGGCGCTGGACGTCGCCATTCCCGCCCGCGACACCGGGCTGCTGGGCACACTGGCCCTCCTGTTTCTGGCCGCCCTCGTCCTCGAGTTCCTGGTCGAGTACGGCCAGACTCTGCTCACTACCTATCTTGGCCAGCGCGTCATGTACGACCTGCGCATGCAGATCTTCGGCCATCTCCAGCGCTTGAGTATCAGCTACTTCGACCGGAACCCGGTTGGCCGGCTCATGACCCGGGTTACCTCCGACGTCGAGACCCTCAACGAGTTGTTCTCGTCGGGAGTGGTCACCGTGTTTGGCGACGTGTTCACTCTGCTCGCCATCATGACCATGATGCTGTGGATCGACTGGCGTCTCGCCCTGGTGACCTTCGCCGTGATCCCACTGGTGTGGCTGACCGCCCGGATCTTTCGCCGCCGGGTGCGGCAGGCCTTCGGTGACATCCGGGTGCGCCTGGCCCGGCTCAATGCGTTCCTGCAGGAGCGGCTCTCGGGGATGCGGGTGGTCCAGCTATTCGGACGCGAGGCCGATTCGGCAGTCCGATTCGCGGAGCTGAATCAGGACCATCTCGAGGCTCACCGGCGCTCGATTACGATTTACGCCGTGTTCTTCCCGGTGGTTGAGCTGCTGACCGCCGTGGCCATGGCGCTGCTGCTCTACTATGGAGGGCTCCGGGCCCTCAGCGGCACCATCACGGTGGGTGTCCTGGCGGCGTTTATCCAGCTCACCCGTCGCTTCTTCCAACCGCTTCAGGACCTCTCGGAGAAGTTCAACCTGCTGCAGAGCGCCATGGCCTCATCCGAGCGGGTGTTCGCGCTGCTGGATCAGCCGGTGACCGTACTGGAGCCGGTCAATCCGGTGAAGCTGGCCGAGCCGGTACGCGGAGAGGTCCGATTCGAGAGCGTGTGGTTCCGCTATAGTCCTGAGGGCCCCTGGGTCCTGCGCGATGTATCATTTACGGCTTCACCGGGGCAGACCATTGCGCTGGTGGGCCACACCGGAGCCGGCAAGACCACCATCGTCAATCTCCTGCTGCGGTTCTACGACCCGGACCGGGGCCGGATCCTGATTGACGGTGTGGACATCAGACAGCTCGCCACGTCCGACCTCCGGGCGTTGATCGGTTTCGTGCAGCAGGACCTCTTCCTCTTTGCCGGCGACATCCAGCACAACCTGACGCTCGATGCTCCGATCCCACCGGAGGCTGCCCGGCAGGCGGCTCGCCGGGTGGGGGCGGACCGCTTTATCGAGCGGCTTCCGGCTGGGTACGACCACCGACTCGGTGAGCGTGGGCGGAGCCTGAGCGTGGGGGAGCGCCAGCTGCTGAGCTTCGCCCGGGCGCTGGCGCTGAATCCGACGATCCTGGTGCTGGACGAGGCCACCAGCTCGGTAGATGCGCAGGCGGAAGGCCAGATCCAGGTGGCCATCGCCGAGCTCATGACCGGCCGCACCAGCCTCGTGGTCGCCCACCGCCTGAGCACGATCCTCCATGCGGACGAGATCCTGGTGCTGCAGCACGGGGAGATCCGCGAACGGGGAAGTCACCGTGAGCTGCTGGCTCAGCAAGGACTGTATGAGCGACTATACCAGCTCCAGCTGCGGGGACAGGCGGAGAGCAAGATTGCCTAGGACGCCCGCCCTAACCTCCATTTCTTGCATGGTTATGAGTCGGGGGATACGTTACACGGCACTCGACTTTCTCCTCAGGATCAATCGATGATCCATCTCGAAATCGACGGCGAGCGGTACCCTATCGCCGCCGGCGAGACAGTCATAGGCTCCGCTTCGGACAGCACGGTGGTGCTCCAGGGTCAGGGTATCCGACCCCGGCACGCGGTGGTGCAGAGTATGCCCGCGGGCGCCGCCGCCATCCGTGCTGCCGCGAATGAGGCCGAGGTGCGGGTGAACGGCGTCCGCCTCGGTTCCGACCCCACCCCGTTGCTGCATGGCGACAAGATCGGCATCGGCAATCGCGAGCTGCTGGTGGTCGATCCGGCTCGTGCGGGTAGCACCCAGCTGTTCGACTCCGGCGCCTTCGCCGACCTCACGCCGCCGCCGGGCTATAAGGGGATAGGGACCCGCACCGGTGGCCGCCTAGTGTGTCTCACCGATGGCCGGGAGTATAGCGTGGGAGTGCAGCCGCTCACATTCGGACGAGACGCGGGGTCGGATGTCGTGGTGGCGGGGAGCGAAGTGTCGCGCCTGCATGCCGAAATCCGCAACGAGCCGGACGGATACATTCTGATCGATATCAGCGTCAACGGCACGTACGTCAATGGCGAGCGCGTAGGGAAGACCCACCGGTTGTCGCGGGCCGATGTGATCCGGATCGGCAACGATGAATTTCGTTTCTACGCCGATCCGCTGAGCCCGTCCTCGCCCGTGCCTGCGCCGGTTATCGCGCCCGCGGTTGACCACGCGCCGCGCCCGCCCGAAGGAGCGGCTCAGCAGCTCTCCGACACCATGCACGGCTTGCAGGAGGATGAGCCGGCCCGGCGAAATACGCCTCCCTCGCCGGAAGCCGCGCCGCTAGCATCGTTGCTGTTCCGGACCGGAGACTTCAAAGGCAGGAGACTGCCGATCAAGGTTCCGGTGGTCAACATCGGGCGGGGGGACTACAACGACATCGTAATTGGCGACCCCAGCGTGAGCACCATGCACGCCAAGCTGCAGCGCAGAGAGGCGGTCTGGATCCTGATGGACATGGGATCCACCAACGGCACCTTTGTCGAGGGAGAGCGTCTCGCCGGCGAGGCCCCGCTCAGCCCGGGAACGACGCTCCGCTTCGGGGACGTGATCGCGCTGTTCGAGCCGCTTGACGACAAGGTGCCGGCTGGCCGCAGCGGGAACACCCGGCTCATGGGCCGGCTGGAGCCCGACGCGGCAGGAGACCCCCGGCAGGTCGACAAGGTCCGGCCGCGACCGCCCCGTCGGCCGATCCGCTCGGCTACCCCGCGATCCAAGGGCCCCTCTGCCGGTCTAGTGATGTCTCTGCTGATCCTGATGGCAATTCTCGCATACCTGTTGCTGAGCTGAAAAGTTCCGTGAACTTCACCTGCGCTGCCCGCACCGATGTCGGAATCGTCCGTTCTGGTAATGAAGACAACTACTTGATGCTGTCCGAGCACGGGATATTCATCGTGGCCGACGGCATGGGTGGGCACGCGGCGGGAGAGGTGGCCAGCGAGATGGCGGTGAGGATCACCTCCCAGACCATCGGCTCCCTGCGGGGGCTGAGCGACGAAGAAGCGGGCGAGCGAGTGCGCACCGCCATCCGCACCGCCAACGATGCCATCTTCGAGCGCACGTTATCGGAGCAGGACAAACGGGGGATGGGTACCACCGCAACCGTCCTGGTGCTGCTCCCGCAGCGCTACCTCATCGGCCAGGTGGGCGACAGCCGGGCGTACCTCATGCGGGATGGCCGGCTCCACCAGCTCACCAAGGATCACTCCTACGTGCAGGAGCAGGTCGATGCCGGACTGCTCACGCCGGATCAGGCCCGGGTCCATCCCTACAGCAACGTGATCACGCGGTGTGTCGGAGCCGGCATCGATGTCGCTCCCGACATCTACTTCGGCCGCCTCGAGAAGGGCGACGTCCTGCTGCTCGCTTCGGATGGATTGACCGGGATGCTGGAGGACGAGCAGCTGGTCAACATCATGGGATCGCAGGGGGGGCCACAGACATGGGTGGACCGGATGGTGTCGGAAGCCAATCGGCGGGGCGGTCTCGATAATATCACCGCGATCGTGATCCGGATCGATTCGGTAGACAGCGACACCGGCGAGCACCCGACCGTATCAGCCGCGGCCAGTCAGCGGTCGTGATCCCCGGCACAGTCTCCAAGGCCTTTTCACGCTACTCTCGCTGAACTGAACCTTGTCGCTCTACCCCCGCTGCACGAGGAGGATGTGTGGACGTAATCACCTGGATCATCGTTGGGCTGGTGGCTGGACTGCTGGCTTCCCTGGTGATGGGCGGCATCGGCTACGGCATCGTCGGCGATATCATTGTGGGCATCCTGGGCGCCCTTCTCGGCGGCTGGCTCTTTGGCCAGATGGGGTGGGGCACGCCGTTCCCGGGGATCGCAGGAGCGATCTTCGTGGCCTTCATCGGCGCGGTGGTCCTGCTGCTGATTATCCGGCTGCTCCGGGGGTCGAAGCGCCGGGCGTAGGGTCGAGCTCCAGCTCCAAGCGGATGTTGGCGCGGCGATAGCGGCCGTCACTGCCCAGCGGTACCTCCACGAATCCATGTTTCCGGTAGAGGCGGATCGCCGGGCCCAGCACCGTATTCGAGACAATCACCACCCGGCGGGCATGGATCTCCCTGGCGAAGGCCAGGGAGGCTTCCATGAGGAGATCGCCGTACCCGCGGCCTTGGGCGGCCGGCGCCACCGCCATCTTGGCGATCTCGCACTCCTCCGCGCCATGCCGAAGGACCGCGCAGGTCCCCTGGACCTCGCCACTCTCCAGCACGAAGAAGACCTGGCCACCGGTATCGAGAATTTTCCGGCGAGGATCGCCCAGCACCTCACGGTCGGCGGGTTCCAGGACGAAGTAAGCCTCGATCCACTCTCTGTTCAGCCGCTCGAATGCGCTCCGAAACTCCTCGCGGTACCGTAGCACCTCGGGTTTCGGTGGATCGACACCTTCACCGCTGAGTCCTATGGCTTTCCTCATCCAGTCCGGTTTCTGGCCGATCCGATCGGCGGAGACCGAACCCCCGTCAGCGAGGAGATCAGCGTTCGGTCGGTAGCGGTCCGGACGGCCTAGTGTCGGGAAAAGAGTCTGGTTGAACCGTCGGGCTGGAACGAGACGACATCGAAGTCTTTCGGCTTCGCCCCCTCCGGCGCCATTCCAGGGGTGAGTGGCAGCATCCCGGGCACCGCCAGGCCTGCCGTCTTGGGCCGCTCAGCCAGGAGTCGGCGGATATCGGAAGCCGGCACGTGTCCCTCGATGAGATACTTGTCGACGATGCCGGTGTGACAGGACCGGACCCCCCGCGGCACGCCCATCTCGTCCTTTAGAGCCTCCATTTCCTCATTGTCCTGCACCTCGGGAGCGAAGTCATTGGCGCGGAGGTAGTCGACCCACTTGGTGCAGCAGCCGCACGTACTGCTCTTGTAGACCGTAATCGGGGTCAGCGTGAGGCCCCTCCGAAGCTGGGCCCAGAGCCGTGGGCCTGCCACACCGACCGCTGCCAGGCCGGCCAACCTGGCAAGGAACCCGCGCCGCTGCATCGTTCTCATGTCACTCACAAGAGGTTCACTCCTTCTCCGAGCCGTAGCCTGACCTCGTCCGCCGGTAAGGTCAGCAGATCGAGTACGCGCCCCAGCGGTCCGCTTGGGGAGCTCGCAACAAAGATACGAAGACGCCGGGCGCTCCGGTACAATTCATCCGCCACCCGAGGGAGTCCCAGTTGTCCCGCCCGGCCCGCATCAGTAAGCCGCTCAATGCTGCCCGCCCGGGTGCGGAGCGGGAGGTCTACCCCGAGCATCGATGAGCGAGCCGGGAAGTCGAGCAGCAACCCGCCAGAAGGCAGCCCGACCTGCATTGCAACGGCATCCTCCACCAGCTCCAATAGATCCGGATCCTCGGCCACCCAGGGCTGCAGATCCGCCGGCACATCGCTCGCGGGCAGGTCGAGCGCCCGCTTGTGGAGATGCCGTGCCCGGATTGTAATCGCAAGTTCGTTGCGATCGCGGCCGATGAGGGTCTCCATCAGGCCGTCATCGGTGGCCTCGGCTATGTCCCGCGCGGTGACGATTCCGCGCCGTACCGCACCCCGCACCGCCCGCTTGAACATGCAGGTGGCGGAGCGCACGGCATGGTGCCAGTAGACGTTGCGGTACATCTGGTATTTGGCAAAGAGGAGTGACTCGAGCGCGCTGATGCCCTTCTCCTGCACCCCTACCTCGAAACGACCGGGAGCGACCTCGAGCAGGGTGAGCGAGGAGAGCAGCCGGTCAACATCCACCGTACCATAGGGAACGCCGCACATCCTGGCGTCACGGCTCAGGTAGTCGACCTTGTCCAGGTCGATGGAGCCGGAGATGAGTCCCTGAAGCGGGCTCTTGCTGGTCCCGCTGATGAGCTGGCCTATCGCGACGGGAAAATCGGGACCGCCGATCTGAACCAGCCGCTCGCCGAGCTCCCCCTCAGTGAGTTTGGCCACCCCGAGCTTCTCATGCGAGGGGAAGCCGGCTTCCTCCAGCGCGTGCGAGAAGGGATAGTGGCCGATGTCGTGGAGCAAGGCGGCCATTCGTACCGCGAGGCAATCCTCCGCGCTCACGGACCCGAGGTCGCCCAGCTCCTCCAGCGCCGCGAGGGCCCGCCGCGTCAGATGAAAGGCCCCGAGGGCGTGCTCGAAGCGGCTGTGGGTGGCTCCGGGGTAGACCAGGAAGGTGTGCCCGACCTGGCGGATATAGCGGAGGCGTTGAACCGCGGGGGTATCGAGCGCAAGCAACGCGGGGCGATCAACCCGAATGTTGTCCCAGAGGGGGTCGCGGATGATTTCGGAGTCGGAGGGGCGGCTGGGCAGCGGGGCGGCGGGGCAGAGCTCGGACGTTGGGACTTGCGGCTTGATCTCATCCTTACGACCTGCCCTGCTGCCCCGCTGCCCCGCTGGAGTCACACTATTGGCCCCGCTCCTGCCACTGCCTCCGGCACTTCCGACCTGTACTGCTCGAAGTTCTCCCGGAACATCGTCGCCAGCTTCAGGGCCTGCGCGTCGTACGCCTTGGGGTCGGGCCAGGTGGCTCGGGGTGCCAGAACTGCCGCGGGCACATCGGGGACCGAGGCCGGAACCTGGAATCCGAAGACCGCATCGCGGGTGAACTTGCCCCGATCGAGCTCCCCGGACAGCGCTGTCCGCAGCATGGCCCGGGTATGAGCCAGCTTCATCCGTGATCCGGTACCGTAAGGACCGCCGGTCCAGCCGGTATTCACCAGCCACACCTTGGCACCGTGCTTCCCGATTCGCTCGCCCAGCATCCGGGCGTAGACGCCGGCGTGGAGCGGCAGGAAGGGCGCTCCGAAGCAGGCCGAGAATGTGGCCGCGGGCTCAGTTACGCCCCGCTCCGTCCCTGCTACCTTGGCCGTGTATCCG
>DATBSM010000208.1:0-2980 GCA_036559785.1 Gemmatimonadales bacterium | reverse complement strand
GACCATAGCCGGCGCAATTCTCTCCTCGAGCTCTTCGACCGACAGTTCGACAGCCTCAGCGTCCTTCCCTGTCGCGTTCCGAACCTGGGACTTCTGGTCTTCAGTCAGCTTGATCCGGAACTGCTCCTTAGGGTTCGACATGCATCTGCTCCTTGGTGGATGACCTGGTCTGGTATGGCATTGGCGTAACCGGAGTGAAACCAACCTCGCCTGCTAGCGTGAAAAAATCGTGAATTAAACAGGGCGTGGCCGGGGCAATCCCGGCGCGATCCGCTCTTCGAGCTCTTCGACCGACAGCTCGATCGCTTCTGCGTCTTTCCCTGTGCTCTTGCGGACCTGCTCCTTCTGCTCGGGGGTGAGGGTCATCCGGAAGGTCTCTGAGCTGGCCATGGTCTCGCTCCTGTTCGGGTGGTTTGCTGTGGATAACTGCGCGACAATCTGCCCCGCCGTCGTGAAGCCAGCGTGAAAAGCCTCTTGCCCCTTCGTGAATCGCCTGTAGGTTGTGTCGGACCGGTTACAAGGTCATTCTGTGGCCAGTCTCGCCCTGACACTGCTCGGTCCGCCTTCCGTCACGTTCACGGATGGGGGGACGATCGTGCCCCAGCCAGGCGCCAAGGTACTTGCCCTTCTCACCTATCTCGTCCTCGAGCAGGGTCCCCACAGCAGGGAGGAGTTGGCGGGGCTCCTCTGGGGTGAATCACCAGAGCCGGAAGCTCGTGCCTCCCTCAGGCAGGCCCTCAAGCACCTGCGCGACGCCTTAGGGAACATCGTGGGCAGCGCTCGTTCCGTGGTGCAGCTGACCGAACCGATCCAATGCGAAGTCCGTGACTTCCGCAAGCGTGCTCTCGAGGAGCCCGAACGCGCGCTCACCACCGAGATTCCCCGGTTTCTGGCAGGCTTCTCGGTCAGGCACGCTCCCCAATTCGACGAGTGGGTCTCCGCTACGCGCAGGGAACTTCTTCAACAGTATGAGCAAGCGCTTGGCACCCTGGCCCGTAAGGCGATGGGCCAATGGCGCTGGCGCGAGACCATCGAGCTGGCGGAGCGCTGGCTCAAGTGCGACCCGCTCTCGGATGAGGCGACCCGGCTGGCGGTGGAGGCACGCTACCTGTCGGGTGATCGCGGCGCCGCGATTGCGCGGTTCTCGGAATACCGTGCGGTGCTGGCCCGGGAGGCCGGCTGCGAGCCCAGCCGAGCCCTGCTGAGTCTGGTTCGTCGAGTGGAGTCGGATGCGACTCCGTCGAGCGACCGCCCGGTCACGGATGAATGGTATGCCCGCGCCCCCTCGTTCGAGTCCAGCCTGATCGGTCGCGAGGGCGAATGGGAGACTTTGGTCCAGGCGTGGAAGGCCGTGAAGCGGGGCTCTGGTCGAGTCGTGCTTATTCAGGGCGAGGCCGGCGTCGGAAAGTCGCGTCTCGCCGAGGAGTTCCTCCGTTGGATCGTGGCTCAAGGGGGGAGTGTCCTGCGGGGGCACGGTTACGATGTTACCGCTGGTATCCCGTACGAGCCGGTAGTGGAGGTGTTGCGCGATGCACTCGGTGCGCCGGGATTAAGCGGTACGGCGCCTGAGTGGCTCACCGAAGTCACCCGGCTGGTGCCGGAGCTCAAAGAGCGGTTCCCCGCGCTGCCTGAGGCGGGAACGCCCTCCAATTCCACCGAGGGTTGGCGCCTTTTCGAAGGCGTTGCGCAACTGATGCTGGCTTTGGCGGCCGAGCGGCCGCTGGTGATTTCCCTGGACGATCTCCAATGGTGTGACAGCGACAGCTGCAACATGCTCCGCTTTCTCGCCCGGCGGACGGAACAGGCTCCGGTCCTCTGGCTTGGCACCCTGAGCCTGGGGGATCTGGAGCGAGACGCACCTGCCGCACGGCTCTGCCGGGCGCTGCGCGCCAAGGCACACGCGAGCGTGGTCTCGCCTGGGCCGCTGACGGAAGAGGAGCTTTGGCGCATGATCCGTGAGATGGGCCACCTCAGCACCCCCACCGGCGCGCGACGATTTGCCAATCGCATCTTTGGCGTCACCGGCGGAAACCCGTTCTACGCCATCGAGCTGTTGAAGACCATGTTTGCTCAGGGCCTGCTCGCCGTGGATCAGGATACCGGCGAGTGGACTGCGTTGTCGGGGGCGGTGAGCGGAGGGCGGGAATTCCCGGTCTCCCAGACGGTTCACGACGTCATCGCCGAGCGGGTCGACCGGCTGCCCGAACAGCTGGGCATTGTGCTCATCACCGTCGCGGTGGCAGGCGCCAGCTGTCGCACCGAGGTACTGTCTCACGTGCACGGCATCTCCCGATTGCACGCCGCCGCGGTGGGCGACGCCCTGGTCGAGCGACGGTTGATGGTAGAAGAGGGAGGCGTATACCGCTGTGCCCATCCGGTCATAGCGCACGTGGTTCGAGACCGACTGACAGCCGTGCGACGACGGGAGGTTCACCGCACCCTGGCGCTTTCCCTCGAGCGCCTGGTAGCGCCCGAGGACGCCCGTGATACGGCCCGAGAGATTGCGCGCCATGCCGACCGTGGTGGAGAACCTGCGCTCGCCTACCGATTTGCCCTCCTAGCCAGCGAGGGAGCCACGGAGCGCTATGCCTTTGCCGAGGCGTTGTCCTGGCTCGACCTGGCCGCATCGAACGCACACGGACCGGCGGAAGCCGACGCCGTGAACCGGCTCACGGCCGATGTGCTGGAGGCAGCGGGGTGGAGCGAGATTCCGCCCCTGACCAAGCTGGGTGGCCCGATCACCCGAGAACTCGAGCGGGAAGACTTCGACCTTCTGGTCCAGGGGTAGAGTTAAGCAGGTTCAGCGCGTAGCCCGGGGAATGGCCCAGCTGTCAGTGCCGACTATGTAGTCGACGGAACCTCGACTCCCTCTGTCCGCTCCAGCTTCCCCATCCTCCCGTATCGCACGGCGGTCATCTCTGCCAGAATCGACAATGCAATCTCGGCCGGCTGCCTGCCGCCAAGGTCCAGTCCGATTGGG
>DATBSM010000207.1:0-6031 GCA_036559785.1 Gemmatimonadales bacterium | reverse complement strand
CGCGCTATCGGGCGTCGAGGCGAGTCGCAGGCGGAGGCTCGTCAGACGATCGCCGGCGGCGGCGTAGCGCCGGGCGGCTCCCTGCAGGTCGCCGGTTCGCTCGTGCGCGCTGGCCTCGGCCCAGGGGATCCGGGCCCGGGCAAGCGGGTTGGTCATCCGATGGTAGAGTCGAGCGCGCATCACGCTGTCGCCGGTCACCGCAGCCGCACGCAGCAGGAGCCAGTCGCCTACGACCGGAAGCCTCTCGGCGGCATGGGCGTACACCACAGCAGCGCTGTCGCGCGCACCGAGGCGATCCAGCGCAGTCGCGAGGAGGAGCAGCCGCTCACCGGAAGGGTGGCGCTGCACTGCGCGAGTCGCATGAACCAATGCGAGAGAATCCTGGTGCCGCTCCAAGGCGGCGCGGGCCAGCAGCACACGCGCGCTCCCGCTGTGCAGACTGTCGATCCAAGGCTCGCCGGCCAGGAGCTGAAGCACCTCACTCCAGCCCCTCCACTCGCTCGCTGCCCGGGCGGCCAGATAAACGATGCCCGGTGTCCGGCGAGACGAGTCGCCGAGCCAAGGCGACAGTATCCGGGTCGCCTGCCAGGGGCGGCCGCGCTCCATGGCCTCGTCCGCGCGGGCCAGCGCCGAATCGAGGGTATGGGCGACCTCACCGGAATCCGCAATCGCGGCGGGCCGTGGGGGCACCTGCCGAGCGCTTGCCGAGGGAAAGACAGCGATGCTGGCAAACCAGAGCCAGACATGGACCAGGTGCGTCACGGTAGTCCGATCGATGGGAGGAGTCTATCTGGCGATGGCCTGCAAATGCCGCGCCGCCGCGGACTTAGCGCTGGGAGGGGCGTAACAGGGGTGAGCCCGGGCGGGGGCCTCTGATTCTGCCCCAGACCTCGCAAAAGAGGGGGGCGGCAGGAACGTGCATTTACTAGTTTTGCAGGATGACCGAATCCGATGACAGCAGAATCCGGGTGGATAAATGGCTTTGGGCAGCCCGATTCTACAAAACCCGCTCACTGGCCGCGGAGGCAATCGCGGGCGGCAAGGTCCAGGTCAATGGTGACCGGGTGAAACGAGCCAAGCCGCTGCAGGTGGGCGACGAAGTGCGGATCCGGCTGGGACCCTATGAGCATCAGATCGTGGTGCGAGAGCTTTCGGACCGGCGTGGGCCAGCCCCGGAAGCGGCCCGGCTTTACGAGGAGAAGCCGGCGAGCCGGGCGGCGCGCGAGGCGCTAACCCTGCAGCTCAAGAGCCTTCATGCCGCATTCGTACCAGAGCGCGGGAGACCGACAAAGAAGGATCGGAGGGAGATCGAGAAACTCAAACGGGGTGAGCCGTAGCTTCTTACATATTCTCAACCATCGCCTTACCAAACTCGCTCGTCTTCAGCAACGTCGCGCCGGTCATCAACCGCTCGAAGTCGTAGGTCACCCGCTTCTGGGCGATGGTCTTCTCCAGCGACGAGATGATCAGGTCCGCGGCCTCATTCCAGCCGAGATAGCGGAACATCATCTCGCCCGAGAGAATCACCGATCCCGGGTTGACCTTGTCCTGCCCGGCGTACTTGGGAGCGGTCCCGTGGGTTGCCTCGAAGATGGCGTGGCCGGTGAGATAGTTGATGTTCGCCCCCGGCGCGATGCCGATGCCGCCGACCTGAGCCGCCAGCGCGTCGGAGATGTAGTCGCCGTTGAGATTCATGGTGGCAATGACGCCGTAATCCCGGGGCCGGGTTAAGATCTGCTGCAGGAATGCGTCGGCGATCACGTCCTTGATCACCAGACCGCCCGGTAATCTGGACCAGGGGCCGCCGTCGAGCTCCGTCGCCCCGTACTCCTCCCGGGCCACGTCATAGCCCCAGTCGCGGAAGCCGCCCTCGGTGAACTTCATGATGTTGCCCTTGTGCACCAGGGTAACGCTCTCGTACTTCTGCATCAGGGCGTAGTCGATGGCGGACCGGATCAGCCGCTTCGAGCCCTCTTCGGAGATCGGCTTGATTCCGATGGCACTGGTGGCCGGGAAGCGGATGGTCTGTACTCCCATCTCCCGCTGAAGAAAATCCACCACCCGGCGGGCATCCTCGGTGCCGGCCTTGTACTCGATGCCGGCGTAGATGTCCTCCGTGTTCTCCCGAAAGATCACCATGTTGACGGCCTCGGGAGCCTTGACCGGAGAAGGTACCCCGGTGAAGTAGCGGACCGGACGGACGCAGGCGTAGAGATCGAGCTTCTGGCGCAGCGCGACATTGAGCGAGCGAAAGCCGCCCCCGACCGGCGTCGTGAGAGGCCCTTTGATGGCAACCAGAAATCGATCGATGGTGGCGAGGGTTTCATCCGGGAGCCAGCTGTTCATCCGTTCTTTGGCCTTTTCACCGGCCAGCACCTCCAACCAGGCAATCCGGCGCCGGCCGCCATAGGCCCGCTGGACGGCGTTATCGAAGACGTATTGCGATGCCCGCCAGATATCGGGACCGGTTCCGTCTCCCTCTATGAAGGGGATCACCGGTGTGGACGGCACCTCGATCCGCCCCAGGCGCAAGGTGATTGGCTCGCCGCCCGGTGGGGACGGTGCCGTCTTGCGAGCCGTCGTGATAGCTGACATGACGCGTGCCTCTTGCTAGGGCTCAGAGTGGCAGGGATGTTTCGCCGCTCAATCTGATCGGATGACGAATGAACAGCAATACAACCCGTCCGGTCGCGGCCGCCGTGGCCTCCATTCACGCGGCCTACGAAAAGTACGGGCGCGGCTTCGAGGAGATCACCAGGCGGGCCCAAAACCGCTTCGAGCAACGCAACTGGTCCGGGGCTCAGGCCGATGCGACGGAGCGACTGGCGCTCTACAAGGCGCATCTCGACGCCGCGGTGGCCGACGTCCACGACATCCTGGAAGACGGGGTCATGGAGCGGACGGTCTGGGCCGCCATGAAGTCGGACCACGCCCTCCTCACGTCGGCCCGCCCGGATGCGGAGCTGGCGGAAACCTTTTTCAACTCAGTGACTCGCCGGGTCTTCAGCACCGTCGGCGTCGATCCCGCCATCGAGTATCTCCACCTTTCTCCGTCCCCGGCCGCACGAGACGACCTTACGATTCTCGACCGCTACAATGCTCCCGCCATCGATGCCGGGGTGGTCCGGCATATCCTGGCAGGCATCCCGTGGTCGGTGCCCTATGCCCAGCTGGACCGCGACACCGTACTGGTTGCCCAGGCCCTCGACGCCCGGGTTCGGCAGGTAACCAACGCACCGGGCCCCATTCAGCTCGATATGGTGCGCTCGGTATTCTATCGCAACAAGGGCGCCTACCTGGTGGGGCGCATCCGGACCGGCGGCAAGATCATCCCGCTGGTATTGCCACTGCTGCACGCCGAGCGGGGGATCGTGGTGGACGCGGTGCTGACGACCTCGGACGAGGCCAGCGTCGTATTCGGCTTCAGTTGGACCTACTTTCGGGTTGACGCACCCCGCCCCCGGGCGCTAGTGGATTTTCTGGGGACCATCATGCCGCTCAAGCTGGCGCACGAGCTCTATACCTCGATCGGCTACAACAAACACGGAAAGACCGAACTCTACCGCAGCCTCATGCGCCACCTGGAAGAGCCCGACGTCCGGTTCGCCTTTGCGGAGGGGGAGGAGGGAATGGTGATGGCCGTGTTCACCCTGCCCTCGTTCAACGTGGTATTCAAGGCCATCAAGGACAACTTCGGCGCGCCCAAGAACACCACCCGGCGCTCGGTCATGGAGAGATACCACTTCGTGTTCGTGCGCGATCGGGTTGGCAGGCTGGCCGATGCCCAGGAATTCGAGCATCTGGAGTTCCCCCGGCGCTGCTTCCCGGATGACCTGCTGGAGTACCTGATCGGCGAAGCCGGTACAACCATCCGGCTCGAAGGCGACCGCGTGGTTGTGCGCCACCTGTACACCGAACGGCGGGTCACCCCGCTCAACCTCTTCCTACAGGAGGCCGACGAGGTGGCAGCCCGCATGGCAGTGACCGACTACGGCGACGCGATCAAGGATCTTGCCGCGGCCGACATCTTTACCGGCGACATGCTGCTGAAGAATTTCGGGGTGACGCGGCACGGGCGGGTGATCTGTTACGACTACGACGAGCTCTGCCTGCTGTCCCAGTGCCGTTTTCGCCGCATGCCGGTGCCGGCGTCTCACGAAGACGAGCTCTCGGCGGAGCCGTGGTTCTACGTCGGGGAGCACGACGTCTTCCCCGAGGAGTTTAAGGCCTTCCTGGTTCCGCCCGGCAGCCTGCGGGAGACGTTTCTCGAGGCTCACGGCGATCTGCTGGACCCGTCCTTCTGGCAGGATGTGCAACGCCGGCTGGCAGCCGGAGAGGTGGTGGACGTGTTTCCATACCGAAGGGATTCGAGATTGCAGCGGAACGAGGGAACAGAAAGAAGCCGCCCGGTTTGACCCGGGCGGCTTTCACTTCGTTCCGTCGTTTCTCAGTCCTTGATCTTCGTGACGTTCTCCGCCGCCGGGCCTTTCTGACCCTGCACGATGTCGAACTCCACCTTTTCGCCTTCAGCCAGCGACTTGAAGCCGCTGCCCTGAATTGCGGAGTGGTGGACGAAGCAGTCCTTCTGGCCGTTGGACGGGGTAATGAAGCCGAAGCCCTTCGCGTCGTTGAACCATTTCACGGTTCCGGTGGTACGTGCCATGTCCGTACTCCTCTAATTGGTTTGTCGTCGGAGTCCGGTGATGCCGTACCTGCCGACAGTGAACGTTTCGCGGACTTTGCCCCCGCGCCGGGCCTCTACGAAAAGGGACCTAGCTGTGAGCCAGGTCCCTTGAGGATATTCACTGGTCCCGCGAGGCGATCCATTTCCCAATATTTCCCGCGCAGAATCTAGGGCTCGGCCACTGCGCTGTCAATCAGAGCCGGGGCTCCTGGTCGGCACGCGAAGGAACCGTTCAGCCAGCTGTTCCAGCCGCTCGTTCCCGTCCTGGCGCGCCTCGGCGAGTATACGCTCCACCAGAGGGCGGAGACGAGGCTCCCCCCAGTAATAACCGGTTGCCGACTCCGCGCTGGCTGTATCGCCGAGGTGGGCCCCCTGAAGCAGCGCCCGTGCCGCCGCGGCATCGAACCCCGGATCATCTCGGTCGGGGAGGGGAAAGCGCGGCCCGGCGTCTCCCGTGCCCGCATCCTCATTGACAAACGCTCTCGACATTCCCCAGTATAGCCAACTCGCTCGCCGCGGCCAGAGAAACCGCCAAGCCCGCAAAGCAGGCAAGGCGGCTCTCGGTCAGGCCTTCCTTAGATAGAGCGGCGGAACGGCGCAGCCAAGGTCACCTTGAGGCGTGAGCCGGCTGGCACCACCACGTCGCGGTCCTGGGTCTCGATCGCGCGCTGGGCGCCTACTGCACCGCCAGCCACACCACCGATGACGGCTCCCTTGGTGCTGCCACCGCTGACGGCGGTGCCCAGGAGAGCGCCGGCACCTACGCCGACTCCGACCTTGGCAATGTCGCCTGCGTTGGTCTTCCGGTCCTTGAGGGCCCGATCGAGCGCGGTAGCCGACCCGGACACTGGATAGCTGCGGCCCCCAATCACGACCTTGGTCGGGGTGAGCACCAGCTTGCCGGTCTTGTCGCTCTTCCGCTCCGACTCATGAATGGCCGCGATGGTGACGTACACCTTGGAGCCGGACGGAATAACCACGCGACCGCTCTTGTCCTTGACGTCAGCCGATACGGTGCCGGTGAGCTTCTGGCCGGCCTTGTGAGTGCGCGAGCTGATGCCGGCGTCGAACTTCGCCGGGATCGCCGTGCCGGTCACGAGCATCCGCGACGCGGACGTGGCTGCGGCCTTCGTGGCGACTTTGGACGCAGGCTTCTGGGTCGCGGTCTTGGGTGCGTCGTTCAGACGGGCGTTGGCGTTGACTGCTGGACGTTGCAGATCGCGGGTCGAGCCGTCGCCTGCCGCACCGCCATCGCGGTCACCGCCGCAGCCGACCAGAACGGCCATCGTGAGAAGTACCAATCGGTTACCTACCATGGAGCCCTCCGGAACAGTTGAGACGGGATGT
>DATBSM010000206.1:0-3544 GCA_036559785.1 Gemmatimonadales bacterium | reverse complement strand
CTGCTGGGTGAGATTGGAGCGGAGAACCTGTTCGACGACGTGGATCAGGCGTTAACCGAGGCCGGCGCTCACCTCGGACTTCCTTCTCAGCCACAGAAGAGATAGATGCACTTACAGCACCTTCTCATCCAGTACGGACTGATCGCGGTGCTGGTCGGCTCCGCGTTCGAGGGTGACTTAACCCTGCTTCTCGCCGGCGTGGTCGCCCATTTGGGCATCTTCTCTTTTCCCCTCGCGGTCACGGCCGGAGCGCTCGGCAGCCTGGCGGGCGACTGTGCCTGGTATGCCCTGGGGCGGTTTCGCGGGCCACGATTCCGGGCGGGTAGGTTCTATCGCCGGGTGGGACCAACGGTCGAGCGGCTCGCGGCTCAGCTCGGGCCCTGGCAGCTGCTGGCAGCGCGCTTCGTCTACGGGACCAAGAGCGCCAGCATGATCTTCTGGGGGCTGCACGGGCTTCCGTTCCGCCGCTTCCTGGTAATCGATGTCATAGGCTGCGTGCTGGGCTCGCTGGTGTTCACCGCCCTGGGCTATCTCCTGAGTGGCAGCGCCACGGCACTCCTGGGTCACGTCAAGCGGGTGGAGCTCTGGCTCCTGGGGGCGGCGGTCGTGGGGGTGCTAATCGTCTTCATCGTCGACAGAACCGCCAAGCATGAGCTGCATCTCGACGAGGAAAAGAAGGACTAGACGGGCCAAGGTCGGATGGCCGCCCTCTCAAGTCACTGGGCGGTTCCCGCGCCGGCAGCCGGAATCAGATACTCACTCTGCACCAGGCCGCTGGCGTAGTGTCGGGTCTCCACGTGCTTGAGGGCTATGTCGCCCGGCAGAGGCCCGAACAGCGGGATGCCGGTGCCGATGAGCACGGGGACACGGGTAATAATGAGGCGCTGGATGAGCCCGGCCTGGAGAAAGCGCTGAATGGTGATCCCGCCGTCCACATAGACATGCTGCACCCCCCGTTCGGCCAGCTGCGTCACGATCTCCGGAGGAGCCCCCGACATGTGCTCGACCACAGCGCCAGGGGGTGCGGGGGCGAGTGCTCGGGTGCTCAGGACGAACACCGGCTTCTCGCCGTACGGCCAGGTGTCGAAGCCCAGTACCGTCTCGTAGGTCTTCCGGCCGATGACCAGCGCATCCACGCTCGCGATGAAGGCTTCGTAGCCATGCTCTTCGCCACCGCCGGCGGGGAGCCAATCGATGTCGCCATTAGCCCGGGCTATGAAGCCGTCGAGGCTGGTGCCAATGAAGACGGATGCTTTCACCACAGGCTATTCCTCGCCTTGTAGGCTAGGGCCGCCGCAAGAGGCGCCATGAGCGATGCGGTGGTGGCTAGCGTCGCAAATGGGCGAACCGAGGCCCCGTAAGAAAACGATTCACCGTCAGGCCGTCTCTCGCGAGTTAGAGGTTTGCACGGTAAGAACGCCCACCAGAACGAGAACACCGCCGAGAATGGTCGATGCAGCAACCGATTCGCCGAGCAGCGTAACAGCGGCCGCGAGGGTAACCAACGGTTCCAGGTACAGGAACGCGGCCACCTGGGAGGCTTCAATCCGTTCCAGCGCAGCGTACCAGAGCAAATAGCCGAGCCCTGAGCACCCGACACCAAGAAAGACAATGGCCATCAGGCTGGTCGATGACAAGGAGCGATACTCCTGCCAGCCAGCTGAGCTCACAAAAAATGGGATCATCATGGCCCAGCCGGCAAACATGGCTCCGGCAGTCGCCCGGGCGCTGCCGAGACGCCTGAGAGTCTTCGGGCCCAGGATGGTATAGATCGCCCAGGTTACCGTGCTGGCGAGGACCAATAAATCTCCTCGGGTCGAGGGCAGGGCGAGAACACGGGATGATAGCTCACCTCTCGTGATGACGAGAAGTGCACCCACCGTGCCGAGGAAGAGGCCGAGAACCTTCCTGAAGCCGAAACTCTCTCCCAGGAAGACTGCGGCCAGCACCGCCGACCAGATCGGGGTCAGGCCAATGAGCCATCCGGTCCTGACCGCTGTCGTCAGGGTGAGGCCGTGAACCTGGATCACCTGATGCAGGAAGATGCCGACGAAGCCCATCAGCGCCAGCATCGGCCAGGCATCCCGGGGCGGAACGAGCGACTCGCGCCGGAGTGCGAGAATCAGGAGGAGGACCGCGGTTCCGAGTGCGAAGCGGGTGGAGATCAGCGTGATGGGCGAGACTTCCCGCAGGGCGGCCTTGGTGGCGACAAAGGAGAGTCCCCAGAGAACCACGGCGGCAAGGGCTCCCAGTCTCGCGGCGAGCGCCGTTGGTTGCGTCAATGGCTTGCTTTTGCGGGTCGCTGGGGGAAGATCAGGATGCAGGCCACGATAAAGAGAAGCAGCAATGCCGATGCCGTATAGCGGCTCAACGCCAGTCCACCGGCCTCGACGGGCTTGTCGAGGAGGTCGCCGAGCACCGCGCCGAGCGGCCGGGTGAGAATGAAGGCCGTCCAGAACAACGCGGTGCGGGAGATGTTGGTCCACGTGACCTCGGGCACCTTGCTCGAGGTCTCGTTCGTATTGGGGCTCACAATGGCTAGCCTTGCACTACGCGGGTGAGGGTGACTATCTGGCCGGCGTGCCGGGCCGAGTGTTCGGCGGCGTGGAAAATCAGACCCAGCGTCGTCGAAGGCATCCGCTTGCGGCCGACCTCTCGCGGCAGGAGCAGGCTGCTGGGGGACACAGTTCGCAAGTAGTCGACGGCCGCCTCCAGCCCGGCGGTGAATCTCTCCAACAGACGTGAGAGCTCAGGTCGATCCTCATGGACGGTGCGCTCGGCGGCTAGCCGCTCGAGCTGGCCGGCGCTCAGGGCCTCGGACCGCGAGTAGGTGAGCAGCCGGTCGAGACTGCCGGGAAGGTGGGCGAGGTGGAACCCAATGGAGGCGGCGCCGCCGGGACGAGCCCAGAGCTGGTTCGGGGACAGGTGCTGAACGATCGGTACCACGTCCTCACCCACCTGCTGGAGCGTGTGGGCGGCGGGCTGAAGCAGCGGCCGGACGCCGCTGATGGGCCCGCGGAGCCAGACTTCGGGAGGCAGTGTCATGAGAGGGAATCTAAGGGACGTCCTCAAACTGGAGCACAGTGCCAGGCGTAAGCGCCCAGCGAATGTCGTCGAGTGATGGCCGCTCGCGGAAGACGAGACCAAGGGCATTACCTCCGCCCTCAGGCGCGTGCATTGTTTCGACCGCTGCGAGGGTCAGAACGGGGTGCGGCCCCGAGCTGAGAGCCGGCGATCGCGTCTGTTGACCGACGCGCACCGTCCCTCGGCGGAGGTATCCAATGGCAACCGCACCCCGTCCCTTCATGGTGAACACGTTTCGTACTTCGATATCCGCGCTCATACCCCCCTAGTCTGCTGCCAACATCTCCGTCAACGCACCCAGCCGATCGGCCCAATACTCCTTCATCCGCGTCGACGTGGTGCGATCAGGAAGCTTCTCGTGCTGGATGACGACCAGGCTCTTCGCCGGCCCCTTGGCCTCAAACCCCACGACGACCGACGTCCGGTCCGGCCAGCTCATCCGCATCGACTTCTCGCGCGT
>DATBSM010000205.1:0-3399 GCA_036559785.1 Gemmatimonadales bacterium | reverse complement strand
GGTAGAGGCCGGTGCGCTGATACACCTCGAGAAAGTTCATGCCCACAGCTTCGATCCGAACCAGTGCCTGACCCGGGCCCGGTGAAGGCCGCTCGACGGTCTCGTAGCGCAGGACTTCAGGACCGCCGACCTGGTGAACTCGGATGGCTTGCACGCGGAGCCCGGGAGCGGGGTAACCTAAGCGGCGATGGCGTCCTGGAGCACGTCATCGGCAGGTGCGCGAGATCGTCTGGTGTAGCGATCGAAGAAGGCGCGGGCCTGTTCGAGATCGGAAGGATGAAAGTAATGGGGACCCAGTCCGCTGCAGCCGGTCAGCGCGAGATCAAAGAGATCGGCGGCGGTTCGCGCGATCGCGGGATCGTGCAGTCCCAGCCGCCCGGCCCGCTCCAGGAGCCCAAGATCAGGAAGCGGCAACAGGTCGGCGGCGGCACGCAGGGCCCGGGAGTCGTAGAGGATACCAGCCGTGAGCGCCAGCGGGGCGGCATACCACTCGGGCGCGATTGCATCCGCCGACCTGAGCTCGAGATGCCCGCGCGGGCGCACTTCGGGAAAGAGGGTGCTCAGATGGTCCTGCCATTCCTCGGCGGTCGGACTGGCGCGGGTAAGCCATTCTCCGAATGGAAGGTGCTCTCCGGCAAGGGTGGGGAACAGGATGGCCGGTGCGGTCAGTGCAAACTCGAGGTACGCCTCGAGGGGAGCGCGCTCGTCGAAGGGGATGCCGGTGCGGGCTGGATCCAGCTGACGCCAGACGTCTGCCCGCGCACTCTGATGGCCGGTAGGCTCACCGGCGTAAATGGGAGAGTTGGCGAATATCGCGACGACATAGGGCGCGGCGGCGTTGAGCACCCGCCACCGAAGCCAGGGCTCATCATCGAAATCGACGCTCACCTGAAAAGCCGCGGTCTGCCTCATCATCCGCGCTCCGGAGGGCCCCAGGCGGCCGAGGTATTCCGCCATCCGCTCGTAGCGCTTCGCATGGATGACCATCGGTGCGCGCTCCGCGGTGTTCAGCGGATCGATTCCGACGGCCAGCAGATCGATACCCTCTCCGGCCGCGGCAGCACGCAGCGGAAGCACAACCGACCGCAGCAGAGCGAGCAGCGAGGAGGCTGAGCGGCAGGCAGGCGAGCTGTACTCGAGCTGCCCGCCGGGCTCGAACGTCAGCGTGCCCCCGGCCGGCAAGGTGAAGCCTGGCGTGCCTTTCGAGGTACAACTTTCCCGCCAGCCCTGCCGGCCACCGTAGCGCCGGAGAAATGGAAGGGTGGAGATGGCCCCGTCGTCCACCAGGCCGCAGCGCCGTCCGGTGAGAGACTCGACCGGAATGAACTCCACTTCAGCGCCGAGGCGGCGCGGCATCAGGGAGCCGGCGATCGGTCCCGAGAAAACCCGTTCCGCGAGGTCAACCGCAAGCGCCGCCCGGGTCATGGTCATGCGCTGACACCAATGACGAGCGCGAAAAGGGCTTCCGGATCCGGTCTCCAGGCCTCGACCCGCAAGCCCGCCGCCAAAAAAAGCTCGTCCACACTGGCCCGGTCGTGCTTGCAGCTGATCTCCGTCCTGAGGGATTCGCCCTCGGCAAAGGGCACCAGCCCGATTCCTGGAATCCGGACTTCATGCTCCAGCGTCGAAACCAGGTGCATCTCGATCCGGTGGTTAGCCATTTCATAGAAGGCCAGGTGCTCGAACACGGCCGGATCGAAGTTGGCGCCCAACTCGTGATTGAGCACCAGCAGCATGTTGCGGTTGAACTCGGCGGTTACTCCCTGAGCATCGTTGTACGCCGCCTCAATCCTGCCCACATCCTTGCGCAAATCCACGCCCAGCAGCAGCCGGTCGGTCTCCGCCATCGCCTGCCGCACCCGGCTCAGGAGACGAATAGCGGCCGGCGGATAAAAATTGCCAATAGTGCCGCCGAGGAACGCGTACAGAGCGGGATGAGTCAGTCCACGCGGCCGCTCGAGCTCCTCGGCGATGTCAGCTACTACGGGCTCGACCGCCAGGCCGGGATACTCCCGACGAAGCTGTGCGGCGGTCTGGTTCAGAAAGCTGGCGCTGACGTCGATCGGCACGTACCGGTTCCGAGTACCCCCGGCCTGCATCGCGCTGATGATGATCCGGCTCTTCTCCGCGCTCCCCGCGCCGAGCTCGACCAGGGTCCGCGTCCCCAGCTCAGGAACCAGAGCCGGCATCCAGGCTGCCAGGATGCCACGTTCGGTTCGGGTGGGGTAATACTCCGGCAACCGGGTGATCTCCTCGAACAGCTCTGAGCCCCGGTGGTCGTAGAAGTACTTCGGCGAGAGCTCTTTCTGGGGAGCCGACAAGCCTGCCGCCACCTCGGCGAGCATGCGCGGATTGGGTTGGCAGTACGCCGATGCGTTGGGCCGGGCCCACTTCCCGGAGATCCTCGGTTCAGTCATCGCGAGCGCACCGAAAGCCGCTGAAGATCTGGCGGCGGATAGGGTAATCCCAGTTCCGGAATGTGTTGCGAATGGCGCCGGGCCGAGTAGCCCAGGAGCCGCCACGCAGCACCTTGTACTCGGGGCCGAAGAAGGCCTCCGAATACTCCCGGTAGGGAAAGCTCTGGAAGCCCGGATAGGGACGCAGGTCGCTGGAGGTCCACTCCCAGACGTCGCCGATCATACCGTAACAACCCAGGGGCGACACGTTCCGGGGATAGCTGCCCACCGCCCTGGTACCGAAGGAGAGCTGATCCAGGTTGGCCAGGTCCTTTGACGGCGGCTGCTCACCCCAGGGATAGCTGCGCTTGGTGCCGGATGCGGCATCCCAGGAGGCGGCCGCTTCCCACTCCAGCTCGGTGGGGAGTCGCTTTCCGGCGAATCGGGCGAACGCCTCCGCTTCGTAGTAGGACACATGACACACCGGATGCGACGGCTGCACCGGGCCGGTCTGGTCCATCGAGCGCGTCATCCAGGACCCGTCCACCCAGCTCCAGTACAGGGGAGCCTGGGCCCCGGACTCGGCGACCCACTTCCAGCCGGCATCCGACCAGTATTCCCGCGCCGAATAGCCGCCCGCGGCGATGAAGATCACGAAGTCGCCGTTCGTTACCGGGTGCTGGTCAATCGAGAACGGGGAGAGCTCGACCAGGTGGCGGCCGCGCTCGTTGTCGTATGCGGCCGATCGATCGTCAGTGCCGATCTCGACCTCTCCCCCGGGGAACCGGAGCATGGTCCCGCGGCCCACTGGCGCACCGGAGCCCGCGTCCCCTGGCACATCGAACCGCGCTACGGGCGAATAGGGCCGCCCGCGCTTCAGCTGCAGCGTCTGGAGGATCGTCTCGTTGTGCTGGTACTCGTGCTGGAGCACCATGCGGTACACGTATCCGTCCGCGAGGAGAGGGTGGTCGTCGTGGAAGTCCGCCGACTCCAGCCGGGTGAG
>DATBSM010000204.1:0-22034 GCA_036559785.1 Gemmatimonadales bacterium | reverse complement strand
TACCGGCGAACCGGCCAACGTGTAGGTCACCGTCAAGCCACTCAACCCAGCCGGGTTGGTGGTTACGGTAGCCAGGTGAATAGTGCCATCATATGTGAATTCGGTGCCGACGGTTATGATCGCCGGCGCCTTGGCAATGTTGAACGAGCGCACCACGTCCTCCGCGAACGTGTACACGTTGTTGCCCGGTTGCTGGGCAAAGACCGTGCACGTTCCGGCAGCCGTGATTGTCAGGGTGGTTCCCGCAATCATGCACTCCCCGCTGGCGATCAGGCTCACCGGCAGACCTGAGCTGGCCGTGGCAGTGACCGTGAAAGCCGGGTCGCCGAACGTCTTGTCGGAAAGCGGCTGGAACGTAATGGTCTGGGGCAGCGTCTGGGCCTCGTCGCAGAGGTCACCGATCCAGTCCCCATCCGCATCAGCCTGGTCGGCATTTGCCACCACCGGGCAATTGTCCTCATCATCCAGGACAGTGTCCCCGTCATCGTCCGGGTCGCAGGGGTCACCCATCGCGTCGCCGTCGGTGTTCAGCTGGTCGGGGTTCTCAATGTAGACACAGTTGTCGGTGCCATCGAGAATGGCATCGGCATCGCTGTCGAGGGTTCCACCACCCGCGTTGCCCGCTGACCCAGACATCCAGCGCACCGCGTTGATATACAGCTGCTGAACCTTCGGGTCTTCCAGGCTGTGCCGGTCTGCCGCGAAATCCGCGTAGTTGGGCGCAAAGCTGAAGTTCACGACCTTACCGCTGCCCAGCTGACTGGCAACCACGGCCGGGCCTCCACTCGGCACCCGCATCAGCACGACCGTTGAGGGGTCGTTGCCAAGCTTCGAAGACGCATCGTGCCCATCCGCCTGGATGGTGAACGAGGAAGGAAGCCCCGCAAGAACGGGGTGGCCTTCCTGGCCCGGAACCGTGTTGTAGGTGACCTCGCACTGCCCGCAGGTTTCTGATCCCTCCTCGGACGCGCCGAGCAGCGTCAGCTCGGACATCTGGCTCTGCTGGCTCACTACCTCTTCATAACCGTTCCACTGGGCCCCGACGAAGCCGCCGCCATTGGACACAAACGTCTGGAGCGCAGTCTGCGCGCTCGGAGCCAGACCTACATTGTAGGTAAAGCCATTCAGGTGGATCACCACGTCATATCCATCCAGGGCCGGATTGCTCCCGAACCAGTTGTACTCGGGGGCACGCTTGACGGCCACGTGGAAGCCGGCGTTGACGATGCTATTGGCCAGCGCCGTGGTCGAAGGACCATCGACGTCGGCCAGAATCAGCACCTTCGGGCCAGTGCCCGGCGGCAAGGCGGCAGCCGCCATGCTTACAGGGACTCGGGACAAGGCCGCGCGCATGGCGCTGGCCCCCGATTGACCGGCCTTACTCGCCAGGTATGGGTGGGTCCGGGTCGACGAAGCCGTCGGCCCACTTTCAATAGCACCAGGCCCGGTGGGCGCGTCATTGGTGCACGCGATCGGGCTCGCCACGATGGCCAGAAGAAATGGCAGGAGGTGCCGTGCCCGACGGCGGTGCGGGTATACAGTGGGAATGCGTGGGCCGGTCATATTTCCTCCATGCCGCGAAGGTGGAACTACGGTTAAATGCCCTCTCGTTAAGCGTGAACTGGTTCAGACTCCGGGGACCCGTAAAAACCTGTTGGACACTCTTTCCGTTGGACCTGTACAAACGTGGTGTTGGTACTACCTGTTACCGCTTAGTGTGCTGCGCGCTTCACCGCCGGCTTCTTCACCGGCGTTTCCTTACTGGTTGGTACAGTTTTCTTAGCCGGCGTCGCCGGCTCAGGTGCCTTCAACACGAACGTGGCGCGCGCCTCAGTGCCTTTCACCGCGGCCACGAGAGTCCGCTCTCCTACTTTGGAACCGGGCGTCCAGCGAGTGTGCGCCCGACCGCGTGCATCGGTCATCACTCGCGCCGGACTGACACTGCCGACCTTGGTGCTGAAGACGACCGGTTGATCCGCTACGGGGTTCCCGTAGGCATCGGTCAGGTCGACATCCAGCGACTGCACCGCCCGATTGGCCGTACCCACTTTCGGTTCCACGAACGCCAGATTGGCCGGCGCGGCAGGGCGGGCTCGGGCCGTGATCTCCACCGGCCGCTCGATACCCTCGACCCGCGCGCTCATTCGATGCTGCCCGGCGGTGCGTCCCAGAGTCCACGACACCAGGACTCGCCCGGTCGAATCGGTGGTCAGGATGCTGTCATCCACGCTGCCGTGCGCCGGCAACAGGCTGATGGCCACTCCCGGTACGGGATTCTTTGCTCGATCGAGCACTCGCAGCTCGACCAACGGCTTCAGCACCTTGCTCACCGACCCCTCGCGCTTGCTGACGGCCACCACGGCAACCGTCGCCGGCCGCCCCGCCTGGGCCGACACTTTGACCACGAAGCGCGGTACTGCGCGCGGGCTACCGACCTGCACATATGCCCGCTGGACGCCCGATTTGGGACCCAAGGTCCACCGGCTCCGTGCCTCGCCCAGTGAGTCGGTTCGTGACTCGGATGCCACGATGCTGCCATTGTCATCCGCCGACCACGCCACCGGAACATCCGCCAGGGCCACGCCGCTGGAATCCGTCACCCGAACGACCACGGGGTCAGGCAGAGGTCCGCCGGCCGGGCCCTCGAGATTTTCGTTCACCTGTGCCAGCCGGGTGTTGGCACCGACCGGCTCGGCCTCGGCGGTCACGATTGTGTGGCTCGCCACTCCGTCGGCGCTGACCGCCAGTGACTGACGCCCGGGCACACCCGCGAGCGTCCAGCTCGCACGAACGATCCCTTGAGCGTCCGACGTACCGGACTGGGGATCGGTCTGTCCGGCGCCCTCCGGCAGCGCGAACCGGACCGGCACACCTTCGATCGGCCGACCACTACGCGACACGACCTGAACCGCTACCGGATTGGCCACCCGCCGACCCGCGGGGGCGCGCTGCCCGTCGCCACTGATCAGCGTCAAGGAGGCAGGCACCGGATACACCTCGGCCGGCAGTTGGGTGACCATGCCCTCATGCATCGCGGTAAACGTCGTCCGTCCGGGCGCGATTCCGGTCACGTTTCCAACGCTGTCCACCGCGGCAACGGAGGGATCGGCGGAACGCCATCTCACCGCCAGGCCGAGGATCTTCTGCCGCCGCGCGTCAGCCACGTAACCCACCACCTGGCCACGCTCGCCCTCGGGCACCCTGGCAATCGTGTCGCCCACGATGCGAACCTCCGCCGGCTGTTGCCGCACCACCACGTGCGCGGTAGCCGTCTTCCGGCCGACGGTCACGGTGATCGCGGCGGTTCCCGCGCTTCGGGCCACGACTGTTCCGGCACTATCTACCGAGGCCACGATCGAATCGCTGGTGCTCCACAGCGTCGGCGCCCCCAGCAAGGCATTGCCCCGTGGATCCGTCGCGGTCACCGCGAGGTTGATCGTGTCGCCCACCGAGCTGGCGGTGTCCAGAGCGGGAGAGACGCCTACCCACCGCACCGCCGTTATGCCACTGACCGCCACCGAGTCCGGATCGAACTTGGACTTCATCGAGTGCGTATACGAGAGAATCGATACCAGCCCCGCACCCGCCGAAATGACGCCGGCGCCCCAGCGCCAGGCGTGGCTGATGAGGCCATGCGGACGCAGGGTTGGGATCTCGGGCTTTGCCCCGACCACAGGTCCGGTCTTACTCCATCCGGTCACAGAGCGGTACTCTCTCCTCTCCAGCCATCTCGCCGTCCCCATCAGTTCGAGGGAACTCGGTAGCCTTCAGTTTGCCTACGAACACCACACAACTCCGTCCCGGGCGCGCCTTGTGGGTCGCCCTTGCACGCCATCCACCCGGGGTAACGCCGATGATCTGGACCTTGACGTCCGGTTCCGGACTCACGCGCAGTGCCTCCACCGAGCTAGCGAAGCCCGGGTGCGTTGCGCGGTACTTGTCCTGCGCAGCGACGACGTTCCTCAGTGTGGACTTGAGGACGGACGCCGGGGTCGACTGCCAGGTCGCGTTCGAGCTCTGAGCCAGCGCAGCGTGCGCAACACCCAGGCTCAGAGCGAGCACGAGACCGTAGATGTGTCGAGCCCGCCCCATAAGGTCCTCCCGCATCAATCCGGCGCAGAAGAGGTATTCCTATTCTCGGAAGGAGGATAGGTTCTCACAAGTCATAGGAATGCGACGGTGTCAACGAGTCGTGCAGGACAGTTTTGGACTAGAAGCGAGAAACGGTCTAACCACATCCTCACTGGGCAGATGGGCAACTGCAGAAAGATGCAGCTTCATTTTGGAGCGTGGTCACATTAGACGGTATTTCGGACCGCTGCCGCCTTCCCGCGGGGTCCAGCGAGGCCCGAGCACATCGGTCGCCTTGCAATCCACACAGTTGGGAGGGTTCACCCTGAGCTCGTTGCCCACCCGTTCATAGACCCCCGCCGGGCAGAGGTGGGCATAGAAATCGGCCACTTCCGGCGAAATATCGCGGCCAACCAGCAGGTGTGAGGGAATCGTGTCCCGGGTTGCGTTTCCTGATTTGAACACGGCGTCGAGCTTGCCGAAGGTGAGTACGTTGTCCGGTGTAAAGGGGCGTTCAGCCCTGATCCGGCGAGGGGCATCAGCATCGTCCGCCATGTCGATCTTGCCACCGGGAAAGCGCCCGCCGGTGAGTGTCATCAGGCCGGCCTTCGCACCGCCGACGAAGAAGCCGTCCTTGAAGGCCAGGCGCATGTTTCGGGTGCGGTAGAGATCGCTCGCGATGTAGCTCTCGTTCACCATCGTGTCGTACGATGCCAGTGCGGGCGCCGAGGGAGCTCCACCTTTGAGGGCCGAGAAAGCCGCCCGCGCGGCGTAAATGCCGGACTGCATGGCGTAGTGGATTCCCTTGAGCGAAGGAACATCCACGAAGCCCGCCGCATCCCCGACCGTCAGAACTCCCTCACCGTACCGTCGCTCGGGGAGCGAGTAATATCCGCCCTCCGGGATGGTCTTGGCCCCCCACTCCAGCAGCTTGCCGCCCTCGAGGTACTGGCGGAAGAACGGGTGCTGCTTCATCTGCTGAAGCAGCTGGTGCACATCGAGACCGGCCTCGTGATAATCCAGCCCGACCACCAGGCCAATCGCGAGTTGATTGGGTCCCAGCGGGTACATGAAGCTGCCCCCGAACGCATCGCTGGGCAGCGGCCAGCCCAGAGTATGGACCACGCGATCCAGCGGCTTCGGAGTTTCCCATACCTCTTTCACCCCTAACGCAAAGAGCTGGGGGTTGGGCGAACCGATCTCTTGCCATTGCCGGTATGCCTGAGACAGCAAGCCGCGGGTGCCCTCGGCGATGACCGTCACCCGGGCAGTGAGATCGGTCGGCTCGGCATAGTCGGCTGTGGGCTGACCGCTCCGATCGAGCCCAGATGGCGTCGTCCGCACTCCGCGAACTGCCTTGCCGTCCACCAACAGGCCACCCACGGGAAAGCCCGTGAACAGGTTGATGCCGAGGCCCTCGGCCCGCTCCCCCAGCCACCGAACGATCTCGCAGATCGACGCGGTGTAGTAGCTCCTGTTGTGCATGGTCGGCGGCGTCGGAATACGCTGGGCCCGGCGCTCGGTCATGAGGTACACCGACTCGGCTTCCACCGGCTGGCGAAACGGGAGGTCTCCAACCGGAATGTCGGGAAACAGCTCCCGAAACGCGCTGGGGTTGACCACCGCGCCGGAGAGATTGTGCTCGCCCAGGCTCCCCGCCTTTTCCAGCACGGCGATGTTGAGGTCGCTCCCGCCGAGGCGGGCAAGCTCGATGGCACAGGCAAGCCCGGCCGGCCCGGCCCCCACGATCACCACGTCCATCTCGATGGCCTCTGGGCCTGGTGCGTCGTGCAGGATCAGCGTGTCGAGCGGAAGCGCTCGCTGGTGGCGAATTGGAAGGATTGGGGGCAAGGCGGCGCGCTCCTGGAGGTTCGAAAGACGGGTGGAACTTAGATTAGACCCATGGACCTAGCCAAGGCGGCGCGGGACCCATGGGTGTGGGGGCAGCTGGTTCTGTTTCTCCTGGTGGGCTTTGGCGCCCCGCTCATGCCGCGGCATGTCGATCTCGGCCCCGCCGATTCGTTCCTGAATCGGATCGATCCAGACCGGATCCGCTGGCTCGGGGCAGCCGCGATGGCGGCGGGCGGGCTGGTGCTGGCGTGGGGCATCCGATCGCTGGGGAGGAATCTGACGCCCGGCACGGAGCCGCTTTCGGGAGCCGAGCTCATCACCACCGGGGCCTATGCTCATCTCCGGCACCCGATCTACACCGGAGTGGTGCTGCTGCTCGCGGGCTATACCCTGGCCTGGAGCAATTGGACGCTCGGACTCGTAATCGGGTTCTTTGCGCTACAGTATTTCCAGGCCAAGGCGGGTGCAGAGGAGAGGTGGCTGATGGAACGATTCCCCGGGTATCAGGCGTACATGCGACACGTGCAGCGGCGAGTGCTCTAGATGACCATCCCAGGTTTTCGCTCAGTCCCCTTCACCGGGGTCATCTTCGTCATGGCCGAGGCCGGGCGCTGCGGGTATCGCTACGGCCACCCGGATTGGTGCAATCTCGGCCAGGGACAGCCGGAGACCGGGACGCTCCCGGGGTCCCCACCGCGAGTGAGCCGGGTAGAAATCGGAGCGGGAGACCAGGATTACGCGCCGATTCCGGGGCTGTGGGAGCTGCGGCGGGCGGTGGCGGAGCTTTACAACGAGCTCTACCGCAAGGGCCTCTCATCGCAGTACAACGAGCGCAACGTGTGCATCTGCGGCGGAGGGCGGGCATCGCTCACTCGGGCAGTGGCCGCACTGGACGAAGTGAATTTGGGCCACTTTCTGCCGGATTACACCGCCTACGAAGAGCTGCTGGACATCTTCAAGCTGTTCACCTCGATCCCTATCCTGCTCGAGGGACAGACCGGGTACCACTTCGGTCTCGACGAGCTCCGGCGGGAGATCACCGGGCGGGGCCTCTCGGCGCTGCTGCTCTCGAACCCGTGCAATCCAACCGGCAAGGTCATCCAGGGCGACGAGCTGCAGGGCTGGGTGGGGGTGGCCCGCGAGCTGAGCTGCTCACTTCTGATCGACGAGTTCTACTCCCATTACGTCTGGGAGGGCTCGGAACAGGATTCGGGCCTCGTATCCGCGGCACGCTACGTGGAGGATGTCGACACCGACCCGGTGGTGCTCTTTGATGGCCTCACCAAGAACTGGCGCTATCCCGGCTGGAGGTGCTCCTGGATTGTGGCGCCGCAGCAGGTGATCGAGGCGGTCGCCAGCAGCGGCTCATTCCTCGATGGTGGCGGCAGCAAGCCACTGCAGCGAACGGCTATCCCGCTGCTGGCTCCCGACCTGGTGCACGCCGAGACAGCGGCCATCCGCCGGTCATTCCTCAGGAAGCGGGACATCCTGAGCCAGGGGCTTAGACAGGCGGGCGTTCGCTTCGACGTCGAGCCGGAGGGAACCTTCTACTGCTGGGGTGACGTCTCGGCACTACCCGAGTCGATCAACGATGGCATGTCGTTCTTTCGCGCGGCTCTGGAGCGGCGGGTCATCTGCGTTCCGGGGGAGTTCTTCGATGTGAATCCCGGCAAGCGTCGCAGCGGCCGGCCCTCACGATTCCGCCACTACGTGCGCTTCTCGTTTGGTCCGGAAGAGGCGGCGGTCGCGGAGGGCGTGAAGCGGATCCAAGCGATGGTGAGCGACCTGCGCTAACCAACAGGGGTCTTAGTGGTCTTTCCGAGCCCTACGAATCTCATCGGTCAATCGCGGTACGATCTCGAACAGATCCCCTACGATCCCATAGTCCGCAATCTTGAAGATCGGGGCATCCTTGTCCTTGTTGATCGCCACGATGGTCTTGGCGGTACGCATGCCCGCCAGGTGCTGGACCGCGCCGGAGATTCCTACCGCGATGTAGAGGTCAGGGCTCACCAGGCGTCCGGTCTGTCCGATCTGATCGGTGGCAGGCCGCCAGCCGTCGTCGGTGACCGCGCGGGTAGCGCCCACCGCTGCGTTGCCGATGGCGGCAGCCAGGTCCTCGACCAGCTTGAAGTTCTCCGCTGCTCGGAGGCCACGTCCCCCGCTGACGATGATCGACGCCTCGCCCAGGTCGAGCTTGGTGGCTCCACGCTGGAACAGCTCGGTCACTTTCACCTTGGCATCCGCTGGATTCATCGGCGGGGCCATCTTTTCAATCCGGGCGGTCCGCGGCTGTTCGGCCACGGTCACCGAGCCGGGGCGGAGCGACAGCAGCGCCGGAGTCCCCGTGAGACGAAGGGTGACGATCACCTTGCCGGTGTACGCCGGATGCCTGGCGACCACGGAATCGCCCTGAAGCTCGAATCCGGTCACGTCGGAGGCCAGGCTCACTTTGAGCCGCGCCGCGACACGAGGAGCCAGGTCGCGCCCCTGGGCCGATGCGGGGAAGAAGCCCGCCCGATAGCCTCCCGACCGAAGCCGCTCGGCCACGGTGGCCGTGAATACCTCCGGGTTGTACTGCTGCAGCGTTGCCTCTTCCACCACGATCACGAGGTCCGCACCGTAGCGGCCGAGCTCGGCGGCGCGCTCCGCGATGCCGGGACCGCCCAGAAGCATGGCGTGAACCTCGGCTCCGCCCGAGACATCTGCCGCCTGCCGCGCGGCGGTGACTGTCTCGAGCGCAACTTTCCGCAGCTCGCCTTTGCGTGATTCCGCGAATGCCAGGACGGCCGGCATCACAGCACCTTGGCTTCGGTCTGGAGCAACCTGAGGAGCTCGGGCACAGCCTCGGCGCCTTCGCCGATAATTCGGCCCGGTGGACGATCGGGCGGCAATGCCATCGATTCGACGACCAGGCGGGATTCGCCCATCTGGGCCGGCTTCACCTCGAGCGGTTTCTTCTTGGCCGCCATGATCCCCTTGAGCGACGCCAGCCTGGGTCGCGCGATGCCTTCATCGATAGTGAGCACAGCGGGGAGCGGGAACTCCGTGGTCTCCGCGGACCCTTCAAGCTCCCGCCGGGCAGTCCCACGCCCATCGGCGATCTCCAGGTGGGAGATGGCGGTGACGCAGGGCAGACCGAGCAGCTCCGCGGCCATCGGTCCGACAGTGCCGTTGGCGCTGTCGGTGGCCATCCGCCCGAAGAGGATCAGGTCATAGCCACCATCCCTGAGCTCGGCCGCAAGAGCCTGGGCAATGGCGAGCCCGTCGAAGGGCACCTCGTCGGCCTTCAGCTGCACCGCGCGGGCCGCGCCCATCGCGAGCCCCTTGCGGAGCGTTTCCTGCACCGCGTCGGGGCCCAGTGAGAGCACCACTACCTCGCCCCCCTGCTTCTCCGCCAGCTGCAGGCCTACCTCGAGGGCATAGCCGTCGAAGTCGCCCATTTCGTATTTCAGCCCCCCCGGGTCCAGCGACTTGCGATCCCCCGCGATCGAGAATCGCATCTCCATATCCGGAACCCGCTTGATGCAAACGGCGATTCTCAAATCCGCACTCCCGGTGATCTGAATCAGGGTCGACCCGCGGCAAAGCTAGCTGCCCGGAAGACAGAAACGCAACGAGGCCACCGGTAGGCGGTGGCCTCGCGTGTGGTCGTGAGAAAAACCTTAATCCGTAGTACCGTTGCCCATCCGCCGGTCTCGAATGCCGGGACGTTCCACCCTCCGCCGGTCGGTCGGCGATCGCACGATCCAGGATGGATTACCATTGGCTCTGCCGATCGCCTCGCCGGAGGGCTGCACCGACGCCGAGACCTGCTCCTGGACCGCGGTAGTTGCCCGCTCCAGCTTGGGAGCGGTCCGCTGGGCCTTGCTGGCGAGGGTGTCGAGCAGCTGGGCTGCTCTATCCCGGCCGCCCAGGCCGAACGCAAGACCCGTGGCCAGAGAAAGCGCGCCCACGAGTCCGATCACGAGGGTGTTGATCAACGTGGTCGCGATCCCGAGCTGGGTGAGGGCAACCACCATCGCGAACCCCCAGACCGCCACCTTGGTCACGGTAGCGAGTATCTCGGGATTGGAAAATCCTGCTCCGGCGGTAGTGCCGCGCACCACCTGAGAGAGTGCATTCGCGGCCAGCCCGCCGATGACCAGCACCACGAGCGCCACTATCAGGTTGGGCAACCAGAGCAATAGCTGCTGCAGCACGCCCGAGACCGCGGGGAGGCCAAGTGTATCGAAGGCGACCACCAGGGTGACGAGCCGGACGAACCACTTGGCTATGTTGGAGATCACCCGAGACGCATCGTCCGTGACGCCCATTTTGTGGACGTACTCGGCAAACCCGGACCGCCGTGCGAGGTCGTTGAACCGGACGGCGTGCAGCAACGCCTCGACTCCACGAGCCAGCAGCGAGGAGATGACCCAGCCCACGATGAGGACAACAGCGAAACCGATGATTCGCGGGATGGCGGAAAGGAAGGTGTTCAGCGCGCCGGCAAGGGAGGCCTTGAGCGCATCGCCGGTGTCCTGTACCGGCACTGCTACTGCTGTGCCCTGCATATTTCCTCCACCCAGTCAGGTCAGGTTGAAGCCCCAACAGAATGGTGTCGCTGGTCACGCCATACTGTGATCAGGATCACGGGGCGCCTCCGAAGGCGCGGCGCACTACAAGTTTCAGGGACCTCGCGTTCATGGGTGTGAGGAACCGCTCGAGGGCCCCCGTTCCACGGTTCTCGTTGAAGGTCCCGAATATGGCCCCCTGGTAGTCGAAAGCATTCCACAGCACCGCGGACACTTCCCACCGAGCCCGGCTAAAGCCCAATCTGAGGTTGGTCATGAAGTAGCCGTCCAGCGGAGCCGTCTCGTTGGCCTCGTCACCCCGAAACCACTGCTCACCGGTGTACCGCACATCAGCGCCAAACTGAAGTCCGCCCTGCAGGCTCAAAAGCCCACCGAATTTGACCTGGTGATCGGGGACCAGGGGCATCTGGTCACCAGGAACCACGGTGTTTTCACCCGACAGCGGAGCTCCAGCGAAGGCGTCACCGGCCCGGATGCTGAATATTTCTGCCGCATCCCGAAACGTGGCCCGGGTGAAGGCGTAATTCGCATACAGGGACAGCTGCTCGCTGGGCAGGATCTGGAGGCCCAGCTCGACGCCCTCCCGCCGGGTTGAGCCGATGTTGTCGAAGAAACCCTCGAACACCGCATTCTCCGACTGGATGAACGAAATGTCGTCGCGAACGTTGGTGCGATACACGGTGGCGGTCATGATTGCGGGCCCGCGCACCAGCTGACCGCCGAGCTCGAACGTCGTGGCCACGACCGGATCGAGCGGCGGATCATCCCCCAACGCAAACGGCAGCGGACAGGCCGCGGTCTCATCGGCGCAGGCCAGCTCCAGCACCGCCGGCGCCCGAAAGCTCTGCCCGACCGACCCGTACATCGAGGCGCCGGGCCCGACCTCCACGCTGACCCCTCCCCGTGGGCTCAGCCGCCTGAACGTGCTGGTAGTGTCGGCTCTCGGATCCAGCTCGTCCTCGAACGGGATGTGGATCTCGTCGTATCGAACGCCACCCGAGAAGGTGACCTTATCAAGCCGTAGATCGGCCAGGGCGTATCCGGCGATGTCGTAGCTCGGGCTGCGGACATCGGTGTTCAGTGTCCGGTCGGCAGGATCGGTGGGACTCTCCTCGATCAGCTCGATGTGCACCCGGTTCATGGCACCGTCGGCGCCCAGCCGGAGTGAAAAGCTCCCATTCGACCGGGGCTTGGTATACCGCCAGTCCAGGTTGCCTCCCACCGTGCCGTTGGCAGTGAACGAGCGCACGTTGTTGTCGGGTGCCTGGTTTACGTTGAAGCGCTCGGCGTTGGTTCGGCGCACGTAGGCGGTGAAGGCTCCCCGACTGTTGCCCAGGGGTGTATATCCCGACACCGAGCCCTGGAGTTGGTTCAGGTCTTCGAAATCACCTACCGTGAAGTTTGTTTTGGGCGAGCTGTCGAAGATGCTCTCGGGGAGGGAGCCGGCGGTCTCCGCCCGCGACTCGGCCCCGAACGCCTGAAAACTGATGCCTCGCTCCGGGCTGCGCCGGCCCAGGTTAACGAAGCCATTGAGGTTTTCAGCGCCGGTTGCCTCACGCCAGCCGTCCTCGTTCTCATATCCACCGGCGGCATAATAATCCCAGCCGCCGCCGCTGATTCCGTCAAGCGACGCCTCCCCGGAGTAGGAGCCGAAAGAGCCGCCCGAAATCTCGGCCTCCGCCTCGAGCGGACCGCTGCCCCGCCGGGTAATGAGGTTGATGGCTCCGCCAAGCGAATTCGGCCCCAGCAGCGACGCCGAGCCGCTCAGGAGCTCGACCCGTTGCACGTGCTCCATCGGCAGCAAGTCGAAGTTCACCTCCGCTGCATCGGGCTCGTTCTGGCGCACCCCGTCCAGAAAGACCGAGACCCCGGGTGGCAGTCCCACGACCGGCCCCACATTGAAGCCGCGAGTACTGAGATTCAGCTTGAAAGGAGTACCGAGATCATCGTAGAGCGAGATACCGGGCTGAGTGGCGAGCGCATCGGCAAGCAGCCGCGGCTCCCAGGCGTCGATTGCCTCACCCGTCACGGTCGAGATCCGGGCCGGAATTCCGGAGCCGATGACTGGTCCTGCCGTGGGGGCGATCGAACCGGTGACCTCGATCGTCTCGAGTGTGGTCACCTTCGTGGTATCGCGTCCCAGGGTGTCAACCTGCTGAGCGGCGAGCGGAGCGGTGAGCATTACCATGACGGCAAGGGCGGCACCCAGGCCGGATGTCGGCATCTACGATTCCTTGGGAGAGAGTCAGCGCAGCAGGCCCGCGGAGAACGTTGAGACTGCGACTGGCTGGATCGGGTCGAAGCTGACATGCCGGTAAAACAGCCGGAACCTTTCGCGTAGCCTGGCAGGACCTTTCAGCTAGACGAAGCCCCCCGAATTGTACCGGGGGGCGGGTCCAGGGACAAAAGAGTGGACCGGCAGCTCAATGGCGACCGACGTCCATGGCCGGACGAGACTCATTCCCCTCCAGCCAGCCGAGAATCTTGTCCTTGACTGCTCCCGCTCCTTCGGCGGGGTCGGCGGGGAAGCTGGTCACCGGGGCTCCGTCACGCCGCACCTGCCAGACAGGGCCGCTCGAGGCCTCGGGGGTCCGCACAGCATCATACTCTTTCCCCTGCCAGAATACCGTCACTCGCTCGGCCATCTCCACTCCCTGTAAGGTTCGTCTCTTATCAGGGTGGCACTTGCACCCGGGCCCTGCGGTGACGAGGCTCACGTATAGGCGCTGAGTCCGGTGATGGCCTGCCCCACGATTAGCGAGTGCATATCGTGGGTCCCTTCGTAGGTGTAGACCGACTCCAGATTTGCCATGTGCCGCATCGAGTGGTACTCGACCAGGATGCCATTGGCGCCCAGGAGCCGGCGGGCCTCCCGGGCAATGTCGCAGGCGATATCCACGTTGTTCCGCTTGCAGAGCGACACCTGCTCCGGCTTCATGGTGCCCGCGTCCTTGAGCCGCCCGAGCTGCAGGGTCATGAACTGCGCCTTGGTGATCTCGGTGAGCATCTCGGCCAGGCGGACCTGCTGAATCTGGGTGGCGGCGATCGGCTTGTCGAACATCACCCGGCTGCCGGCGTAGCGAAGGGCTTCGTCGTAGCAGGCCATGGCGGCACCGATGGCACCCCACGCGATCCCGTACCGGGCCTGGGTGAGGCACATCAGCGGGCTCTTGATCCCACCCGACTTTGGGAGGATCGCGTCCTTCGGGAGCTGCACATCCTGGAGATGGATCTCGCTGGTGTCCGAAGCCCGGAGCGAGAGCTTTCCCTTCTGATCCTTGGCCGCGTAGCCCTTGGTGTCGGTCGGCACGATAAAGCCCCGGATCGACTTGGGGTCCTTCACGTCGCCGGTCTTGGCCCAGATGATGGAGACAGTGGCCTGTGACCCGTTGGTGATCCACATCTTGGTGCCGTTGAGGACCCAGCCGTCCTTGGTCTCACGCGCGGTGGTGATCATGCCGCCGGGGTTCGAGCCATAGTCCGGCTCGGTGAGCCCGAAGCACCCGATCTCCTGGCCGGACGCGAGGAGGGGCAGCCAATGCTTCTTCTGCTCGTCAGAGCCAAAGGCATAGATCGGGTACATGACCAGCGCACCCTGCACCGACGCGAAGGAGCGGATCCCGCTGTCGCCCCGCTCCAGCTCCTGCATGATCAGCCCGTATGCCACGTTGTTGAGCCCGGCGCAGCCGTACTCCTCGGGAAGGTTGGCGCCAAACAGTCCCAGCTCAGCCATGCCCGGAATCAGCTGCTTAGGAAATTTGCCTTCTATGTAAGCCTGGCCGATGACCGGGATGAGGTTCTCGTCCACCCAGGTGCGCACCGTGTCGCGCACAGCCCGCTCATCCTCGGAGAGGAGCGAGTCGAGGTTGAGAAAATCAACGCCGGTGAATTGGGATACTGCTGCCCCGGTTGCCATTCGTTCCTCGGGTGTGTTGGTGCTGTTGGGGAAGAATATAGCGGGGCAGCGGGGCAGCAGGGTGGCGTTTACGCGGTTTCAACTTTGCTGTCCCGCTGCCCCGCTGACCCGCTGACCGTCCGTTTCGCCGCCGGCAAAACCCCCACCTCGCGCGCCTTCCGCCTGAACGTCCGACCATGATCGATGCCTAACCCGGTTTCGGCCTGCCACTGGTGGACCATCTCGTGCAGGAGCGTGTGCTCGACCTCCGACCACCCGTGCCGCGCGATATGACGCCGGCTGATAGTGATATTGATTGGCTGGCCGGACCGGATCTCAACCGCGAGCTCACCCAACCGGGTGCGCATCCGGCCTGAAAGCCTGATTGGGATCTCGGCTAATGCACCGCCGAAGTGTTGCGCGTTGAGCTGCCGGTGAAGGCTCTCGAGCCGGTGAAGCAACGCGACATCTCCGGGCCGGGCTCGCTCACGGCGTTCGGCTCGCTGTGTAGATGGCGCGTGAGCCTCCACCGGAAACCCCAGGAACTCGCGTTCGGCCAATCGGCGCAGCGCCCGCGGCACCCGCGGATTGAGGAACCGGACGATGGCCTGTAGCACTCGATCCGGCGCGAAGGCATAGCCCCGGTGAACCCGGAGCACGCGCCTATTGAGGCTAAGCATCACGGTGTTGTTGGTATGAGTCTGAACCTGCTCGATGTCACGAAGGCCGAGAGCCTCCAGTCTGGACGGAAGACTGTCTTCCAGCCGCGCGGACTGCCCATCCGCCCAGAGGGCACCCGCCCCCCGGACCCGCCGACAATCTGCCCCGGTGCCCCGCTGTCCCGCCTTCACAGCCCCTGATCTCCACCCGCAACCGACACCGCGACCTGTGGCGGGCCCCGACGAGCAAATGAGAACGTGTCGGAGGGAATGAACTCCCGATCGCTGGAAACCCAGCGAAAGTGCTGAATGTGAATCGCCTGCGCGTCGATCTTCACCAAGTTGAACACCGAGGGGCGTCCCCCGCGCACCCGGGAGCTGTGAGTCCCGGCGGTGCTGACGGCAAGCGAGCCCTGGATCTGTCCGGCGCCCTCCTGGTGGTCGTGGCCGGAGAGGATGAGGTCGGCGCCCGTTGCCAGGAGCCGTTTATGGGCCGAGCGCCAGCGAGCCAGTCCCATGCGGCGGGAAAGGCCTCCCTCGAGCACGTTGTGGTGGAACACCATGACCCGAGCGACACCTGGAGGCACGGCGTCGAAGATCTTCTTGATCCGGTTGGTCTCCGATTTCGGGAGATGGCCCTTCACCGCCACGTCGCGGAGCCGCCACGTGAGCGACCCGAGGGCCACTCCGTAACTGCTCAGGGCACCGGCTATGACGGCCCCGGGAACCTCCAGCACCGGCCGGAGGTCGGCCCCGAAATACCGGGTGTACTTGGCGTACTTCCGCCTCTCGCCGAGCAGGCTGAACGGACTCTTCCACCATTGGATGTCGTGGTTGCCGGGGACGACGATCGTCGGGGTCTGCGCCCGCATGCGCTGGATGAAGAGGTGCGCCGCCTGGAACTCGCCGTGCCGGGCTCGCTGGGTGAGGTCGCCAGAAATCGCCAGCGCGGTAGCGCCGAGGGAGGGAAGGAAGTTTTCCAGCGCCTCGATTTGCTTCAGGTCGGCGTACGCGCCGAAGTGAAGATCGGAGAGATGAACGATGCTGACGGCCTGATTCGAGCTCACCAGATCACGCGAATCCGATATGTCAGCACTGCCTCCCCTCGGGCTGGGACCCGCACCCGGAATCGGGTGACGGTGGATGACGCCTTCTCAGCCGGCACCGAGCTCGATATCACGCTCCATTCGCCGGCCCGCTCCTCCTGCACAACCACGGTCACCGCGCTGTCGGTGGCGTTCTTCACAGTAACGCGATAGTCGGCGGTAGCGACGGTATGCACGCCGCGCGACTTGGTGCTGTCCCGGCGGGTGGTGTAGCTCGTCTGCACCCGCTTGGCAGTGATATCGAACGCCGTCCCCGCATTGACCTTGAGGTCGGTCCCGGCCGGTGTGTGATCCAGCGACGCCTCACCCACCAGCTGCAGGCCGCCGGCGCTGTCGGGCTGGTAAAGCCGAGCAACGCCGCCCGGCACCGGCCGGTCGCCGAAGTCGGTCTTCCGGGGACGGGAGAGGGTGTAGATCACCTCGACCGGAGGTTCGGTCTCCTCGCCTTGCTGAGGCAGGAAGCCCCAGAAGGGAACGTCTCCGTGTGCGACGTAGCTCTTTTCGTACTTGACCTGGGCCGGCTCGAACAGCGCGACCGACGTACTCAGACCGGGGAGCAGCGTGCTGCGGCCGGCCAGGGTATAGAGATGAAACTCGCCGACCTTCTGTTCGCCAGCGAACTCACTCACGGCATCTGCCATAGCGGCCATCCTTTCCTCTCTCATCTGCGGCCGCGGTGCCTTTGGTTGCGCCCGGCTCACGGTGCCGGCAAGGAGCTGAACTTCGGCGTTTTCGGCCCGCAAGGACTCGGAACCGAGCACCGCCATACCGGTCACTAGAGCATCCACTTTGCCGAGCACGACCTGATAGCTGGCCTGCCAGGACGCGCCGCCGGTGAAGTAGCCCAGCCGGATCCGGTCCTGTGCCTGAGCGCTGCGGACCGAGAGATTGGCCGTCGGCTCCGCCACGACCACCTCGGGCGGATACAACGGGACCCCCGGTGGGGTGAAGCTGATCCGGCCATCTGGCAGCTGGAGCCGGAGCGGATCGACACCCAGCACGAGCGCGCTGATGGTGTCGCGCGTCCCCGCGGGTCCGGGTGGCAGCCGGAAGACGAGCCGCTTACCCACCGACCGGCGGAGGGCGCTCGCCTCATCCACCGCGCCGTCGTAGGACAGTCCCACCACGGTGACGGTAGAGTCCAGGGAGAAGAGGGTGGCCGGATCGAGGGCGCCGAGCGTGAGCCGCTGAGTCGAGGCACCCTTGGGCAGGGAGAGCGGGAGCGTTCGCCGCACCAGCACTCGGCCGTCGTTATAGATGGTAAGGGAGATTTGCGCAGCGAGCGGCGCGGCGGGGCCGCGGGGCAGCGGGGCGGTGAATGCCAAGAGTACTGCCAGCGTCCGCAAAACCGACTTACTTCGGACTCCTCTATTCTGCTGCCCCGCTGCCCCGCTGCCGCGCTGTCCGTCCGTCATTTGAGATACTCCATTGCCACTCGAGTGGCGATTCGCCGAACGATGATGTAGGTGGCCAGCAAAGCGATACCCGCATAGAGCCGGGCCATCGGGTCTGCCGGAACTCGAAGGGCGACATATGCCGCCATCAACACCGTCGCCGCGAGGGAGATGCGGCTCGCCAGGCGACTTGCACGTCCCTTCCGCTCAGCGAGACAGTCGGGGCACAGCTCTCCCCACGGCAGTCCCGGCAGCCGCCGCCCGCACTTGGCGCAGGGGACCTCAGGCAGCCCGCTTGGCGACAGCATTGCCGAACTCCGCGGTTGAGGCGGTCCCACCAAGGTCCCGGGTGCGAATTCCGTCCGCCACGATCGTGATGGCGATGGCATCCCGAATGCGCTGGGCGCGCTCCAGCTCCCCGATGTGGTCGAGCATCATGGCGGCGGCGAGCATCTGGGCCGAGGGATTGGCCACCCCTTTCCCGGCGATGTCGGGCGCGCTGCCGTGCACCGCCTCGAAGATGGCGGCCTTGGTCCCGATGTTGGCTCCTGGAGCAAGCCCGAGTCCGCCCACCAGCCCGGAGACCTCGTCGCTCAGGATGTCGCCGAACATGTTGGTGGTGACCATCACGTCGAACTGCTCCGGCCGGAGAACCAGCTGCATGGCGGTGTTGTCCACGATCATGTCGTTGGATTCCACCCGGCCCGCGTACTCCTTGGCGATGGCTTGTCCCACCTCGAGGAAGAGTCCGCTGACCATCTTGAGAATGTTGGCCTTGTGCACGATGGTGACTTTGCGCCGGCCGTGCTTGAGCGCGTATTCGAAGGCGTAGCGGACGATGCGCTCGCAGCCGTGCCGGGTCACGATGGCGAGGGACTCGCCGACCGCACGGGGATCGTCACCGATGGCCACGAAATGTTCGACGCCGATGTAGAGTCCCTCGAGGTTCTCCCGGACCAGCACAATGTCCACGTTCTCGAACCGCCCGCCCGGAATTATGGTGCGGGCCGGGCGCACGTTGGCGAAGAGCTCGAACTCCTTCCGCAGCCCGACGTTGACCGACCGGAAACCAATTCCTACTGGCGTGGTGAGCGGGCCCTTGAGCGCGAGCGAGTTCTTGCGGATGCTTTCGACGGTCGCGTCCGGCAGTGGAGTCCCGGTGGCCTCGACCGCCGCCACCCCGGCCAGCTCCTCGTCCCAGTTGAACCGGAGACCGGTGGCTTCCAGCACCTTGACGGTCTCGGCGGTGATCTCGGGTCCGATGCCATCGCCCGGTATCAGCGTCACATCGTACGTCATTGGAGCGGGAGAACGGCGGCCAGCGCGGCATTCAATGCCTCATCGGGTGACTTGCCGCGGCCATACGCAAGCGAGCGCCACGTCACTCTGCCGGTGCGCGCGTCGGCGACCACCAGTGAGAGGTCCGCCCGGATCTGCCCGTCAGGCTCGGGTCCGAATCCAAGTGCGGCCGGCACCAGCACGAGCCTGCCCCCGGCCACCGCCAGGAGGCTGCGAAGCGAGGAGCGCAGCGGGTCGGGGACGACGACGATTTTGGGCCCCCGAAGCACCGCTTGACCCATCTGGTCCGGGTCGACCAGGTAGCCGGCAGAACGGCGAGCCATCTTCCGGAGGTCGCTGGGAGGCACCCAGTTCACCTCCGGCGCCCGGCTCACGATTCCCTCGGTCAGCAGCGAATCGGCGCGCGCGAGCGCCGCGCGATGGTCACGGTAAGCAGCGTAGGCCGTGTCTGCCTGAAGCGTGGGATCGGCGACGACCATCGTAATGGGAAGGATGGCGACGGTCTGGCCGGCGACCCTGGCGGTGGGAAGGATCGCGATCGGCTCGGGGGTGGACGGGGTGGCAGCCGGCGTGGCGCCGGTAGCAAAGGGGTCTTGCTGGGCTCCGGCACAGCCGGGAGCGGCGAGCGAGAGCAGAAGCGCGAGGCGCTGAATCGTGAACGTCGAATGGTTTGTCAATGATAGTACCGATCGTGGGGCTTCAGGGTGCGGAAAGGTAATCACTCCAACGACAACCCTCCATCCACCACGATCGTCTGGCCGGTGATGTGCCGGGCAGAATCGGAGCAGAGAAACGAGATCACGTGGGCCACGTCGTCCGGCTCCGCCACCCGGCCCAGGACCGAGCTCTTCTGGGCCCGCTCGATCACCTCGGACGGCAGCATTGCCATGCGCTCGGTGCGGATGAATCCCGGCGCAACCGCGTTGACGTTGACGTTGGCAGGACCGAGCTCCACCGCGGCCGCACGGGTCAGCCCGAGCAGGGCGGCCTTGCTGGCGGCATAGTTGGCCACGCCGAAGCCGGGACGCTCGGCTTGGTGGGCGCTGACGCTGACGATCTTACCATAGTGCTGCGCGCGAAAGATCGGCGCCACCGCGCGGATGCAATTAAAGGCCCCGGTCACGTTGGTATCGAGAACCTCGGACCAGGCCTGCTGGGAGAGCCGCCAGAGGGCGCCGTCGTTGGCAATGCCGGCATTGTTTACCAGGAAGTGAACGCCGCCCAACCGCTGCTTGGTGTCCTGAACGAACCGCTCCACCGCCTCCCGGTCGCGGACATCGCAGCGCACGGCCAGGACTTCCACCCCCATGGCAGTAAGGGAGGTCTCGGTCAGCAACGCCTGCTCGCTCACATCCCGTCCCGGCAGGTTCACGAAGCAAAAGGCCACGTGACAGCCCAGCTTGCCGAACTCCAGCGAGATGTGCCGGCCGAGGCCCGTGGCCCCTCCGGTGACAATCGCGACCTTACCGCGCCAGCCCTTGCCAATCGGCTGCGGACGGGGGTCCTCGAGCGCGGTTCCACTCCCCTCCGGCGCCTCGTGTTCCCACGAGGGCCGGTGGCCGAAACCGAAGGATGGCAATGGCATGGAATCCGAAGGTACGGGTAGAAATAAACAGCGGCAAGGGAAAAGCGTGAGCGGGGAAGGAACAACGTGAGCGGTTAGCGGGGAGAACCGGCTGCCGAACTGAGCTTCAGAACTCCCGCTCACCGCTTACGCTTTTGCTGTTACCGCTTACGTAGTTATAGGTTATGACCATGCTTCTCAAATACGGCGGTTGGTTGGTTCTGGCCCTGGCTGGGGCGGTAGCCTGGGGAGTACTCGCCCTCCACCGGGGCGAGACGATCAGCGCGGCCTGGGTGGTGCTTGCGGCTGTCGGCACCTATCTCATCGCCTACCGTTTCTATAGCCGGTTCCTGGCCGACCGGGTGCTGGGTGTGAACGACCGGCGGGCCACTCCGGCGGAGCGGCTCACCAACGGACGAGACTTCGTCCCCACCTCACGCTGGGTACTGTTTGGACACCACTTCGCCGCGATAGCCGGTGCCGGCCCGCTCGTAGGGCCGGTGTTGGCCGCCCAGTTCGGCTACCTGCCGGGCACCATCTGGCTGGTCTTCGGCGTCGTTCTGGGTGGTGCGGTTCAGGATTTCGTCATCCTGTTCGGCTCCATGCGGCGGGATGGCAAGTCGCTGGGACAGATGGCCAAGGAAGAGACCGGGCCGGTCACCGGACTGCTCGCCATGGTTGCGGTGCTCGCCATCATGGTCATTCTGCTGGCGGTGCTGGCCCTGGTCGTAGTGAATGCGCTGAAAGACAGTCCCTGGGGAGTGTTCACCATCCTATGCACCCTGCCTATCGCGATCCTGATGGGCTTCTGGATGAAGATCTGGCGTCCTGGTCGGACCCTGGAGGCGTCCCTGGCCGGCGTGCTCCTCCTCCTCTTGGCGCTGGTGGGTGGACGACACGTGGCCGAGTCGGCCACGCTCGCGCCCTATTTCACCTACTCGGGCCTCACCATCGCCTACGGGATGATCGGGTACGGGTTCATCGCAAGTGTGCTGCCGGTATGGATGCTGCTCTGCCCCCGAGACTACCTCTCGACCTTCATGAAGATCGGAACGATCCTCCTGCTGGCCCTGGGGATCCTGCTGGTTCTCCCGCCGCTCAAGCTCCCGGCCGTCACACCCTTCATCGACGGGACGGGACCGGTGTTTGCCGGGAAGCTGTTCCCGTTCGCTTTTATCACGATAGCCTGCGGTGCGATCAGCGGCTTCCACGCGCTGGTGGCGTCAGGCACCACGCCAAAGATGCTCATGCGGGAGAGCGACGCGCGGCTCATCGGTTATGGCGGCATGCTGATGGAATCGTTCGTGGCGGTGATGGCGCTCTGCGCCGCCGCGCTGCTCGACCCGGGGATTTATTTCGCCATCAACGCACCGCTGGCCACGCTGGGTGGGAACGTGCATAGCGCGACGGAAGTGATCCGTGGCTGGGGCTTCGTCGTGACGCCCGAGCAGATCGACGCGCTGGCGGCCTCGGTGGGGGAGCAGAGTCTGCTCGGCCGGACCGGCGGCGCTCCCTCGTTGGCGGTGGGGATGGCCCACATCTTCAGCAGCGCGTTCGGACAGGGCCTCATGGCCCTCTGGTACCACTTCGCCATCATGTTCGAGGCGTTGTTCATCCT
>DATBSM010000203.1:0-3441 GCA_036559785.1 Gemmatimonadales bacterium | reverse complement strand
CCTCCCGCCCGACACCCTCCTCGTCCAAGAAGCCGCCGGACCCGATGTCGACGAGGTCACCCGGGCCTGGAATGAGGCCGCGCACCATCTCGAGGTCGCCCGGCGCCTGGGCGAGGAGGTCCCCAGCCGAGACAGCATCTTCCAGCCGCCTGGGGAATGGCGCGAGCGGCTGGAGCAGTTTCCCCGGCTGGTGCTGCGGGACGAAGCGGTCGACCTGCAATTCGGCTTCTTCCCACCGGAGCGAATCGACCGCGATCTCAATCGCCTGCGCTCTCTGCTCGGGCCCGGGCTCCCCACCCTTATCCTGTGCGACAACGAGGGGCAGCTCGAGCGGATGGAGGAGCTGCTCGAGCCTCGCGCAGGCGGAGCGACGCTGGCCATCGGAGCCCTCGACGGCGGCTTCGTGATGCCCTCACTCCGGGTGCTCACCGACCACGAGATCTTCCGGCGCGCCCGCCGCTTGCGCCGCCCACGCCGCTATCGCGAGGCCGCTCCGTCGGGGGCTACCGGGGCGCTCACCCTGGGCGACTACGTCGTCCACCTCGAGCACGGCATCGGCATCTATCGTGGCATTCAGACCATCACCGCAGGCGAGGCTACGCTCGAGGTGGCGATCGTAGAGTACGAAGGCGGCGACCGGCTCAATGTGCCGCTGTACCGGCTGGATCAGCTCGAGCGCTACCGGTCCTCCGGCGAGGATGGAGATCGTCCACCGCCCCGGATCCACCGGCTCGGCGGCACGGCCTGGCAGCGGGTGCGGGAGAAGACGCGCCAGGCCATCAAGCAGATGGCGGCCGAGCTGCTCGATCTCTACGCCCGGCGACGAGTCACCGGTGGGTACACCTTTCCTCCCGACACCAAGTGGCAGCGGGAGCTGGAGTCGAGCTTTCTGTATGAGGACACGCCGGACCAGCGCAAGGCCACCGAGGAGGTCAAGCGGGACATGGAAAAGCCGCTGCCCATGGACCGGCTGCTGGTGGGGGACGTGGGATATGGCAAGACCGAGATCGCGGTGCGGGCGGCATTCAAGGCAGTGCAGGGCGGGAAGCAGGTCGCGGTTCTGGTACCCACGACGATTCTGGCCGAGCAGCACGGCCGTACCTTCATCGAGCGCCTGGCCGACTTCCCGGTCAAGATCGAAGTGCTATCCCGCTTCCGCACTCCGAAAGAACAGAAGGCGGCTCTGGCCCGCCTGGCCAGTGGAGAGACGGACATCGTCATCGCCACCCACCGGCTGCTCTCCAAGGATGTCGTGTTCAAGGATCTCGGTCTGCTGGTGGTGGACGAGGAGCACCGCTTCGGGGTGAAGCACAAGGAACGGCTCAAGGCACTCCGGCTGTCGGTCGATGTGCTCACGCTCACGGCCACGCCGATTCCACGAACGCTCCATCTGTCGCTGGCGGGCCTTCGGGATCTGACCCTGATCGAGACGCCGCCCCGGGACCGGTCACCGATCCTGACGTTCGTCGAGCCCTGGGACGACGGCCTGCTGGAGGAGGCGTTGGCTCGTGAGGTCGACCGTGGCGGGCAGGTGTTCGTGGTCCACAATCGGATCGAGACCATCGATACCATTGCCGAGCGGGTTCGGACCCTGGCCCCTCGGGCCCGGGTCGGCGTGGCCCACGGACAGATGCCGGCGGATGCGCTCGAGAAGGTGATGCGAGAGTTTGTCGCCGGAGAAGTCGATATCCTGGTCTCCACCATGATCGTGGAATCCGGGCTCGACGTCGCCAACGCCAACACTATGGTGGTGCACGACGCCCACCGGTTCGGACTGGCCCAGCTGTATCAGCTCCGGGGACGGGTCGGGCGGAGCCACCGCCGGGCCTACTGCTACCTGCTGGTACCCGACTCCATCGATGCCGAGGCCGACGAACGACTCAAGGTACTGGAGCATCATACTGATCTGGGTGCGGGTTACCGAATCGCACTGCGAGACCTGGAGCTCCGGGGCGCGGGCAACTTGCTGGGCTCCGAGCAGTCCGGTCACGCCCAGGCGGTTGGATTCGACCTCTATCTCCGATGGCTGGAGGAGACGGTCCGGGCGCTCCGAGGACAGGGGAAGGTGGAGCAGCCGGCTCCTCCCGATGTGGTGCTCGACCGCCCCGCGCACCTCCCGGATGGCTACGTGCCGGATGACGACGTCAAACTCGACCTGTATCGCCGACTGGCGCGGTCCGCCTCATCCGGCGAAATTGACGGGCTGCGCGACGAGCTGCGGGAACGCTTCGGGCCTTTACCTGAAATGGTCGAGACCCTGCTCGATATGGCGCGGCTCCGGGTCATGGGAGCAGCCCTCGGCCTCCAGAACGTGCTGGTGCGGGGAGACGAAGCCCGTCTCACCTTCCGCCCCGGAACCACGCCCCGGCTGGCCGGTCTCACGTCGGCGCTGGATGACGTGCAGCTCGCCGCGGAAGTCCGGCGCACCGTCCCGCTGTCGCTCAGGCTGATGCGATTGGGCGGAGAGCCGATTGTGCCGGCCTTGGTGAGAGCGTTACGCAAGGCGTCGTGACTCGTGACTCGTGACTCGTGACTCGTGACTGTAGACCTCTATTAAACGGAGAATAAATGCGTCGGTTCGGCATCTTGATGTCCCTCCTAGTGGCGGCCGGCCTCGGCGCCTGTGGCAGCTTCCGCGACCTCTTCTCGGCCCACGCGGATGTGGCAGCCCAGGCCGGAGACCAGCGACTCACGTCGCAGCGGCTCAGCCAGATCCTGGCGGGGGGCAAGGGCATGCGGGCCAACCGCGATGCAGCGACCTTCGTCAGCAATATCTGGGTCGACTACTCCCTGTTCGCCCAGGCGGTTGCCGACGGCAAACTGCCGGTCGATTCCGCGAGCATCGCCAAGGCGGTATGGCCCGAGCTGGCCGAGCTCCGGGGAGGCCACTGGCACGATTCCCTGATGGCCCGCCGCTCCAACATGTCACCCAGTGCCGCCGACAGCACCTACCAGGCTGACGGGGTCAGGGTTATCCAGCACATTCTCTTCCGCACCCCCCAGAACGCGGTGCCCCAGGTGCGCAATGCCGCCCGGAAGAAGGCCGAAGGCGCCCTCGCAAAGGTCAAGCGGGGGACTGATTTCGGCCAGCTGGCGGCGCAGGTGTCGGAAGATCCGGGCAGTAAGCGGGACAACGGCTACCTCCCACCCAGCCCGAAAGGAAAGTTCGTCCCTGCCTTTGACAGCGCGGCCTGGAGTCTGGCGCCCGGAGCGGTCAGCGGCGTGGTCGAGACCCCGTTCGGGTACCACGTCATCAAGCGGCCGAAGCAGGAAGAGGTTCGTCAGCGGATCCACGACTATCTAATCCAGAGTGCGGGCACCCGGCTCGACTCCATCTATATGGATAGCCTGGCCATCATCAACAAGATCAAGATCTCGAAGGGCGCGGCCGCGGCCATGCGGGCGGCCGGAGAAAATCCGGAGGAGGCGCGGAACTCAAAG
>DATBSM010000202.1:0-6535 GCA_036559785.1 Gemmatimonadales bacterium | reverse complement strand
AACCCCTCGTTGCGGAGCAAGATCCGCAGGGTGTCGAGGATTCCCGACTCGTCGTCCACGACCAGCAGCGACGGCTTCTGACTCATGCAGCGTCCTCCGCAACCATCTTGGCAGGCAAGAAAATAGTGAACGTGGTACCGGAGCCGGGGCCCGAATCGACCAGCACCAGCCCACGGTGCGCCTCCACGGCGCGCTGAACGATAGCAAGCCCGAGGCCACTCCCCCCGGACCGGCCGGACACAAACGGTTGAAACAGCCGCTCCCGAACCTCTTCCGGAATGCCGGGCCCGTTATCTCTGACTTGCAGCCGCACGGCGTGCTCCAGATTGGTCCCGTGCGGTATATCGGATGCCTGCACCGTGGCCACGGACACCGTGATCTTGATAGGACCCCGGGCTGCCTGCACCGCATTCAAGACCAGGTTCGCGATCACGCGATGAAGCAGGTCTTCGTCGCCCTCGAGGAGGGTGTGACCGCCCTCGACGGTGATGGCGGCGTCCGGGCGGCAGTCAGGGTGGGCGCGGATCAGCCGCACCACCGCAACGATCACGCTGTGGAGGTCCAGCGGGGAAAACTGCGTCGCCCGCACCCTCGCGAAGTCGAGGAACTCGCTCAGAAGCCGGCTCAGCCGGTCGCTTTCCCGAACGATGAGGCCGGCCAGGAACCGCTCGTCCTCGTCCGCATGCCTGGACCGCGCCAGCTGCTCCACCGAGCTCCGGATCGACGCGAGCGGATTGCGTATCTCGTGGGCCAGCGAGGCACTCAGCTCCGCCACCGCCTCCAGCCGCTCCGCCCGCATGTGGAGCTCCTGGACCTCCTTGAGGTCGGAGATGTCGGTGAAGATGGCGGTGACGGATGGCGCCTCCTGCGCTGCCTGGCGGAAGGTGGTGGTGCTCAGGCCGATGGGGAACATACGCCCCCCGCCCTGGACCACCATTCCCTCCCCGCGACTGATCTTGCGCCCGTTCCGGATTCCGGCCACCGCCGCCGCCCACAACTCGGACGACCTGCTCTTCAGGTGATCGAGCACCGGGAAACCGATCAGCGATTCGCCGTCCAGGTCGAGGAGGCGCTCGGCCGTCGGGTTGATGAAGGCCAGCCTTCCCACCCCGTCGACGGTGAGCACGCCCGATCGGATGTTGCGCAGAATGTCGTCTGCCTCCAGCCGGACCCGCTGGAGCTCGGTGGCCAGCGTGGCCTGCTCCATCCCGGCCTCGCGCAGCCGGTGACCCAGAACCGCGACGATCGCAAAAAGCAGATTGTAGACCACAATCTGGGCCCAGGACGCGGTCTCGAGAGTAACGCCGTGGGTCCAGATGGTATCGCCCAGATACAGGAGCGACGCCAGTACGGCCGTTGCCGCCACCCAGGCGGGCGGCATCAGCATGGCATACGCGATCACGACGAGCACGTACAACGCCGGGAAGGCCGACTGCGGCGCGCCGGCGAAATGAACGACGGTGGTGACCATACCCAGGTCGACCAGCGCCTGGACCAGGAAGAACGCGTTTCCGGGCTTCCGGTTCAGTAAGAATACCGTGCCCGCCCCGTAAGCGGTGAACACCAGGGCGAACACCACCGCCACACTGACGAGGAACGATTCCTGGGGACGCTCGGTCCAGACCAGCGCGGCACCGAGCAGAACGCCAGTGGCCAGCACCAGCCGGCCTACAAAGAGCCAGGTGAGCAGGGTTCGCTGGTCTGGTAGGGTGTTTTTTCCCGGACGCCGCCGATCGGGCACCGTCGGAACTGAAATCCGCCCCGGCGGACCGTTGAATTCCATCAGACCTCGTTGTGAGCTGTTGGCTTGGGGTTGTAGGGGAGTCGCCCCAAGGGGCCAGCCGAAGATAGGGAGGGCGACGGCAGGTGCGGTAGGGGCGAATCAGGCGCGGCCCTGCCTATCTTCCGCCCATGTCCTGGACCATCTACCTCGCGCGCTGCAGCGACGGCACGCTCTACACCGGCATCACGACGGACCCTGAGCGCCGGCTGGCCGAGCACAACTCAGGCAGCGGCGGATCCTACACCCGCTCGAGGATGCCCCTCGTCATGGTGTACTGCGAGACGGCGGAGGACCGATCCGGCGCGCTCAGGCGAGAGTGGGCAATCAAACGGCTCAGCCGCGCCCGGAAGGAGGATCTGGTGGCCGGCCTCTTCCTTGATCGAGAACCTCGCGTACTGTGAGCGTCAGGCTGTCGGCGGAGAATGGCTTCTGGAGGAATGAGGTGTTCGGCTCCTGCATTCCGACCCGAGCTTTGTCCCCGTCAGCGTATCCTGACATGTAGAGGGTTCGTATTCCCGGCCATCTTTCGAGCAGCCGCGTCACCAACTCTGGACCGCCCAGGTCGGGCATGACGACGTCGGTCAGGATGAGGTCGATGGCACCTCCCACCTTCTCGGCGAGTGCCAGCGCCTCCTCTCCGTTGGAGGCGGCGAGGACGAAGTAGCCCTGATTCATGAGCACCCGGATTGCAACGTTGCGCACCGCCGGCTCGTCCTCCACCAGGAGGATCGTCTCCGAGCCGCGTGCCGGCGCCGGCAGGCGGACGCTCGGAAGGGTGATCTCATCCTCCACCTCCACCCTGGGAAAGCAGATCTTGAAGGCCGTTCCCTTCTCCGGCTCGCTGTCGACCCAGATGTAGCCCCCGCTCTGAACCACGATCCCGTAAACGGTGGCAAGCCCCAGACCGGTGTTCTGCGTGGTCGGCTTGGTGGTGAAGAACGGCTCGAACAGGCGCCCCTTGACCTCCGGAGTCATGCCATGACCGGTGTCGCTCACCACGAGCATGACATAAGGGCCGGTAGGAATGTCGATCCCCACGTGCCGGTAGGCGTAGCCCTCCGGCAGATCGACATCCAGGGTCTCGATCGTGAGCCGGCCACCGCCCCGCATGGCGTCACGGGCGTTGAGCGCCAGATTCATCACCACCTGCTCCAGCTGGCCGTAGTCGGCCTCGACACCGCCGAGCCCAACCGAAAGTCGGGTGATCAGCCGAATGTCTTCGCCGAGCAAGGGGCGCAGCATTCGCTCCATGCCGGAGACCACCTCATTGAGGCTCAGGACGTGACGAGCCACTAGCTGCTGCCGCCCAAACCCGAGCAGCTGGCGGGTCAGGTGCATCGCGCGGTCGGCCGCCTTCCGGATCTCGTCGGCGTCGGCCCAACGGGGGTCGTCCGGCTCCAGCGTAGTCAGGAGAAAGTCGCTGAACCCCATGATTATCATCATCATGTTGTTGAAGTCGTGGGCCACCCCGCCGGCCAGACGGCCTACCGCCTCCATCTTTTGTGCCTGACGAACCTGTTCCTCGGCGCGGCGGCGCTCGGTGAGGTCCTGCACGTTCACCGCATAGCAGACCACGCTTCCCTCGCCATCCTTCACCGCGGTGGCATCAATCAAGGCGGGGAAAGTCATGCCGTTCCGGCGCAGGCGCTCGGTCTCCCAGATCCGATGCCCCGGCTCGCCGAGCATCGTGTCCTTCTGGAGAAACTCGTCACCCCGACCGGGGGCGGAGAGCTCAGCCATCGGCTTGCCCCGCAGCTCATCCACTGTCCAGCCGTGCATCAGAGCAAAGGCGGGATTCACGCTCTCAATGGTCTCGGCGTCAGCGCTGACGATGGCCACCCCCCAGCCGGCATGCTCGAAGATCCGGGCCCACCGCTGCAGCTCCCGTCCAGCCTCGACGCGGAGGGTGATGTCACGCCCCACGCCTACGATTCCGGTCACCTCACCGCTGGAGCTGCGGAGTGGAGAAAGCGTGGTCTGCATGTGGTGAACGCCACGGGCGGAACGAAGTATCCAGTCATACGTGGTGGTTCCACCGGCCAACGCGATCCGGTTCGCGGCCTCGTGAATCGGAGCCGCTTCCGGACCCACGATCTCGTCGATCCGTTTCCCGATCAGTCTGGCGGGGGTGAAGCCTTCTCGCTCCAGCCAGCGGCCGAAGGCGTCCACGCAGCGCTGGTCCCGATCCAGGCGGAAGACCACGTCGTCGATCGATTCCACGAGACTCCGGAATCGTTCCTCGCTGGCCTGGAGGGCAGACTCCGCCGCTGGAGGCTTTTCCGTAAGCTCCCTCGCGTAGCAAACCAGCCCGCTGGATGTGGGGGCGATCCTGACGGAAAAACTCCGACCCAAAGTTGGGAGATACTCCTCCAGCTCGACCTCGGATCCCTGGGCGTGAGCACGAAACGCTTCGGCCTGGATCCGGGTGCCGGCGAGCGCGGGGAAGGCGCGCCAGACGTTTAGACCGAGCAGTCGGGCGCGGCCGAACCCGAGCGGGGAGAGAATCCGATCGGCTCGCTCGTTGATGTGGGTGATGTGCCACTCGTGATCGCAGCCCAGAAACGCCTCGCCCATTCCGTCGAGAATCTGGGCCGTATGACCCTGAAGCGCGCTCTCGCGAAGCAGGACGGTGAGCCCGTCGTCGGACGGGTAGGCGCGAACTTCGATCGATCCCCTGTCGCCGCTGTCGAGCACCTCATGTACCACCGCAACCTGCTCGGCATGGGCCCGGTGGAGGGCACGCCCCAGCGAGGAGTCGGCCAGCGAGGGACGATCCCAGATAACGGTGCCGAGCAGATGGGCGGAGGGAGTACCGGATAGACGGGCGAGGACCCGCTCGGCGTTGCGGTTGAGATAGGAGAAACGCCAATCGGAATCGAGGGCGAAGATTCCCTCTCCGACGTGGTCGAGCAGAGCCAGCGGCTGGGCGGCGTTGAGCAACCGATGAACCTTGGCAGTGAGGAGGGACCGCCTCAAACTAAGACGATGCCCCCTCCACTGCCAGACTCACATCTGTGGTATGTCGCCCGGGGCCGGGACATCGCCCGAGGCGGCGGGCCGAACGATCTCCGCCCGCTGAGTGACCTGGGGACCGTAGAGCGACCGATAGATATCTTCGTTGCGCTGGATGATGCGCACGTAGTCGCGGGTCTCGACGAAGGAAATGCGCTCGGCGAACACCTCGGGGTCCTCGACACCGATGCGCTTGGACCAGCGCTCCACTCGAGAGGTGCCCGCGTTGTAGGCCGCCAGAATGTGGGCTCGCTGGTCATAGCGGGCGAACAGCTCCCCCAGGTGCACCGCGCCAAGCTGTATGCTGACATCGGGCTGGTACAGCAGAATGGGATCCCAGACCGGATACGCCAGGTCGCGCGCGAGGCGTTCACCCAGCTCGGGCATGACCTGCGCCAGCCCGCGGGCCCCCGCGGGAGAGGTTGCGGCAGGGTTGAAATTCGACTCCTGACGGATCAACGCGGCTATCAGGCTCACGTCGAGGCGGTGCTCGACCGCTTCGGCCAGCAGCGCGTCTTCATGCACCACGGGGTAGATCAGCCGATAGGTACGGGCATCGGCCGCCGCCCCCCGGGCAAGGGCGCGCCGGGCCAGCTGAATGGCCTGTGAGGCCAGCCCCTGTCCACGAAACGCGTTGGCAATGATGAGCAGCCGTTCCGGTGACGAGTCGGCGGATCGCGCCAGCCGGTCCAGCTCCCAACGAGCCTCGGCGGCAAGGCCCAGCCGAGCCAGAAGCGCCGCGCTGGAGATCTGCCGGTCGAGGTCTGGATCGGCTGGGAAGGAGTCGGTAGCCGCTGAAGGCACCCAGGCTTCGACGCCGAGTCGCCGCGCACTGAGCGCCGCGTAGTAGGAGAGCGGATCGCGGCCGGTCACGGTCTGCCAACGGCTCTGGGCGATGGTGCTGTCGCCCGCATCGGCCCAACTCCGGCCCGCCCAGTAGGTGGCGGCCACTGCCTCGTCGCTGCCGGGGTAGCGCTCGGCCAAGGCGTCGAACTCCTTGGCCGCGAGCTTGGGTTGCCCGCCCAAGAGAGCGATCATGGCAGCGCGGAAGCGCGAGGTGGGAGCGAACCGGCTGGTGGGGTAGCGCGTGGCCACGACCCAGTAGAGTCGGCGGGCCTCGAGATCGCCCCGATCGTCCGACGCGAGGTCGGCCCGCAGGAAAAACGCGGAGGCGGCAGCCGCGGTATCGCGGGGATACTTCCGGATGACCTCTACCAGCGCGGCGCGGCCCTTGTCGAGCTGGCCATCGCGCACCAGCGACCGTGCCGACTGGTAGGCCGCAAGCGCGGCCAGCGACATGGGCTCCCGAACCAGCTTGAACTGCACGGCGGCTTCGCCGTTCCGCCCGAGCCGGGTGAGCGCGGTCCCGTACGCAAAGTGGTCTTCACTGGAGCCGAGACCTGCCGCCAGCGCCCGGGCAAAGCCACTGATCGCCCGGGGCTGTAGTCCCGATTCCGCGGCGGCACGGCCCACGATCAGCTCCTCCGCCGGGGCGAGCGGGGCAAAGATGCTGTCCAGGATGCCGATGGCCTCCCGTGCCGCGCTGCCCTGACGGGCGGCGGCGAGGGCCAGAAGGTCGCGCCGGAGTAGCGCCCGCGGCGCGCTATCGGGCGTCGAGGCGAGTCGCAGGCGGAGGCTCGTCAGACGATCGCCGGCGGCGGCGTAGCGCCGGGCGGCTCCCTGCAGGTCGCCGGTTCGCTCGTGCGCGCTGGCCTCGGCCCAGGGGATCCGGGCCCGGGC
>DATBSM010000201.1:0-6603 GCA_036559785.1 Gemmatimonadales bacterium | reverse complement strand
GCATTGGTGATGTGATGCAGCCGGACCTGGAGCGAGAGGACTACGGGTCAGCTATCACCAAAGGTGTCCAGGCGCTGGTGAGCATGATTGCCCGGGGTTACGGGGTGTCGGACTCGGCTCTTACTGCCTACCAGCCTCCGCCTCAGCGCGGCCGGAGTCCCACGCTGAACATTCTGCCTATCGCCCTGTTCATCCTGTTCCTCCTGCTCAGTGCGCGGGGCTCCAGCGGAAGACGCCGGAGGAGGAACGTATATTGGGGTGGCGGGCCGTGGATCGGCGGTGGCTGGGGTGGCGGGGGTGGGTTCGGTGGTGGTGGGGGTGGGTTCGGTGGCTTCGGTGGAGGGGGTGGCTTCAGCGGCGGCGGTGGCGGAGGAAGATTCTGATGCGCGATTCGGTGGCGAAGGTGGTGGATGCTTTCCTGACTGACGCCGACGCGTCGGTGGGTCCGGGCTATAGCGCCATCCTGTACGGGTCCGCCGCCCGCGGCGACTACATCCCCGGTCGCTCCAACATCAATCTCATGCTGGTGATCGACCAGCTCACCCCCAAGGTCCTCCGCTCCCTCGGCCGCAGCTTCACCGCCTGGCGGAAGGCTGGTCGAGAACCGCCGCTGGTGCTGAGCCGGGCGGAATGGGAGCGTGCCTCGGATGCATTCCCCATCGAGATCACCGATATGCGGACCGCCTACAAGGTGCTTCGCGGCGCGGATCCGCTGCAGGGCGCCCGGGTCGAGCCGGGCGACCTGCGTAAGGCGTTGGAGCGTGAGTTTCGGGGCAAGTTGCTCCGTCTCCGGCAGGGCTATGCGACCTACGCTCCCGATCCGGGCGCGCTGGGCTCGCTGGCGCTGCAGAGCGCGGCCACCATCCTGGTGTTGCTGCGCGGGGTGCTCAGCCTGCTGGGCAAGACCGTGCCGCACGATTCACTGGAGCTCGCGGCTGCCGCGGCCGCGTCGGTCGGTTTCGAAGGAGAACACCTGCTGCACGTCGTTCGCCACCGGGTCGACCGCGAGTGGCGCTGTGAAGCCCCGGAGTTCGAGAACTACATGGACGCTGTGGAGCACACGGCGCGGTTCCTCGACCAACTTCAGCTCGGAGATCAGCGATGAACCGAAGTTCCAGCATCCAGGTTCCGGTCCTTACCGCCCTGGTATTCGTGGCGGGTTGTGGCTACAACACTATTCAGACGCTGGACGAGAAGGTGAACCAGGCACAGGGGCAAATCCAGACGCAGCTCCAGCGGCGCTCGGACCTGATTCCCAACCTGGTGAACACGGTCAAGGGGATCACGAAGCAGGAAGACACCGTCTTCATCTCGATTGCCAATGCCCGCGCGCGGTTGGGTGGCGCGGTACAGTCGGGCAACGTTCCCGAGATGGCGGCCGCCAACGAACAGCTCAGCCAGGGTCTGGGGCGCCTCCTCGCGATCGCGGAGAACTACCCCCAGCTCCAATCCAGCCAGAACTTCCGCCAGCTTCAGGAACAGCTGGAAGGCACCGAAAATCGCGTCGCAGTCGCCCGGCAGGACTACAACACGGCGGTCGGAGAATACAACGCGTACATCCGGCGGTTCCCCTACAACCTCACCGCCAAGGTCTTCGGGTTGGGGACTCCGCGGGAGTACTTCGAGGCGGAAGCAGGGGCCACGCAGGCGCCGAAGGTGACCTTCTAGGTCGGGAAGGTCGGGAAGGTCGGGAAGGACGGGAAGGACGGGGAAGGTCGGGAGAGAAAGAGAAACAAAAGCCCCGGGACCAAAATGGTCGCCGGGGCTCGTTCTTTCCTTCCCGTCTTTCCCGTCCTTCCCGTCCTTCCCGCTAGTCCGTCACCACTCCATCGGGCAGCACGTACTTGAGCGGATCAACCGGCCGCCCCTTCACGTGCACCTCGTAATGCAGGTGGGGACCGGTGGCGAGCCCCGAGTTGCCGACCAGGGCGATGCGCTGGCCTCGCGACACCCGCTGGCCGGTGCGGACGAGGAGCTTGGAAGCGTGGGCGAACTTGGTCTCGATGCCGAAACCGTGGTCGATGGTGACGGTGTTGCCGTAACCAGATTCCCAGCGGGCATCGGTGACGATTCCTGCGGCCGGAGCCTCGATGGGGCTGCCCATGGGGGCGGTGACGTCGATTCCTTCATGCGGCCGGGCGTAGTGCAGAATCGGGTGAGCTCGCATTGAGGAGAACGCGCTGGAGAGCCACCCCTGCGTCGGCATGATCGACGGAGTCGCGGCGAGCCGAGCGGAATGAAAAGCCAGGCTGTCGGCCGCTTCCTTGAACGATGAGGCCAGCAGGTTGGCGCGACGAATCAGCGCGCTGAGATCGATCCGAACCTCCGCCGAGCGGCGGGCGACACCGGTCATCCCGGCCAGCCCCATGCTCGTGACTCCAGCCGGACCGCCGATTCCGGCGGCCTGCACCTGGGGGTCGATTGGCTCGAGGTTGGCGAGCACCCGGATACGGGCGTCGCGCTGGGAGATCCGGGTAAGTGTATCGGCCAAGGTAGACAGGCGGCCGTTGAGTTCCCCGATTTCGCGGGCCAGGCTCTCGTTTTCCTGCTCCAGCCTCGCGGTGCGGGAGAGGTCGGTTGTATGGGATACAGTCGCGTAGCCGGCGAGAAGGACCAGAACCAGGAAGCCCGCGGCGGCGGAAGCCGCTACCCGCAATACTCCGTAGGAGACCTCGACAATGCGCGAGGGCTCCGCCCCGTGGGGCACGAGAACCAGAGTCCAACGCCGTTTGGCCATGACCGTCCCTCAAACAGGTGACGCGTGAAACGGGCAAACCACCTTGCCCAATCTGCAATACTGGGGCCCTTTGAGGGGTGAGTACAGTCACGCCCCCAACTCAAGGTGGCCCTTTGGGATAATCCAGTCAAGGGTTTTATGGAGTGATAACTCTTTCACTGTCAAGTAGTTTCGCACATCAGTGCTCTAACTTCTATACCTTGACGGGCTTGGGGAAGAGGATCGACGGCGCCCGCACTCGGCGGTTCGCCAGCGAGGGCTGTTCGGCGGCCGCCCATCGTGAGTCGGCGACCTCTCCTTCCATTCCCAAATTCTCCCACAGGGTTTGAGCCTTGCCCGGAATGAACGGGCTGGTCATCACCGCCAGTCGGCAGAGCGCCCGAGCCAACGCACTTAGCACCTCATCGAGTTCCGCATCTTTGCCGGCCTTCGCCAGTGTCCACGGTGCAGACTGTTGCACGAACATGTTAGCGGCCGATACCAGCGTCCACGCCGCTTCCGCCCCACCCCGGAGATCCAACGTGTCCATCGCCCGGGTGTAGTCCCGTAGCGCAATCTGTCCCGACTGGTCGAGCGCAGTGTCGCCCCTCTGCGCCGGGACGGCGCCGTCCCGATACTTCATGAGCATGGCCAGCGATCGAGAGGCCAGGTTGCCAAAGCCATCGGCCAGGTCGGACGTGTAGCGCTCGTCGAACCGCTCCCAGGTGAAGTTCCCATCCGCTTCGAACCCAACCTCACGGAGCAGGAAGTAGCGTAGCGCGTCGGGACCGTGCCGCTCGATCGCCTGGTCGAGAGTGACCACGGTGCCTGCCGTCTTCGACATCTTGGTGCCCTCCCACTGCACGTAGCCGTGGGCCCATACCTCGCCCGGAAGCTCCAGGTCGGCGGCCAGCAGCATCGCGGGCCAGATCACGCAATGGAACCGGGTGATGCCCTTCCCGATCACGTGCAGGTCGGCGGGCCAGAGGCGCTCGTAGCCCGGCTCGGGAAACCCGGTGGCCGAGAGGTAGTTGATCAGGGCGTCGAACCAGACGTAGACCGTCTGCTCGGGGTCCCCGGGGAAGGGAATGCCCCAGGGCTGTCGCAGGCGGGACACTGAGATGTCCTGCAGCCCGCCCTCGAGTAGGCGCACGACCTCGTTCCGCCTGATGGCCGGCTCGACCCGGAAACGACCGCTGGTGATGAGCTCGAGCAGGCGGTCACCGTAGCGGCTCAAGCGGAAGAAATGGTTGCGCTCGCGGGTGGGGATCAGCTGCAGCGTAGGGTGCTCGATGCAGCGCCCGTTCACGATCTGGCTCTCCTGCTTGAACTCTTCGCAGCCGGTGCAGTAGAGGCCCTCGTACTCGGACACGTACAGATCGTCAGCGTGCAGACGCTGGATCCGCTGCAGCAGCTCGGTGACCGAACGAAAGTGGCGGGGCTCTGTGGTGCGGATCCAGTCGTCGTTGGTGCAGCCTAGCCGGGCCCAGAAGTCGGCGAAACGCGCCGCCATGCGATCGACCCACTCCTGTGGTGGAAGGCCCCCCTTGGCCGCCGCCTGGAGAACGGATTGACTGTGCTCATCCATTCCCATGACGAAATGGACCTGATCCCCGCGGATGCGCCGATAACGCGCGATGGCATCGGCGCCGACCTTCTCCAGGGCGTGCCCCAGATGGGGATCGCCGTTGGAGTAGTCGATCGCGGTGGTCAGGTAGAACTTGGGCACAGACGCGAGGTTCAGCTTGGCGGGTTCTGGTTGCCGCCCTCGCCCCGGCGGCTGCGGCGGGACTGACGGGAAGCGGGATTGCCCTCGGGACCGCCGCCGCCGGGAGCGGGGACGGCTTGCTGGGCGCGCATTTCGCCAGTCTGGAGCACGTCACCCAGCTGTTCCACTTCCTCCCGCAGCTGCACCAGTGGAATGATGCGGGACCCCTGCTCCTCGTGCTTGAGGAAAACCCGCTCGCGGAAGATGTCGACCGCGATGACCTTCTCCGCCCCCAGCGAGGTCCTCAGGGTCTTTCCCTCCTTGGGAAAGCGCTTCCGGGCGGTGACGTAGAAATCATGCTCATACTTGAGGCAGCAGAGCAGGCGGCCGCACCCGCCCGAGATCTGGGAAGGGTTGAGCGAGAGGTGCTGGTCTTTGGCCAGGCCGAGATTAACGGGAGACAGCTCCTTGAGCCAGGTGGAGCAGCAGTATTCCCGGCCGCAGCGACCGACGCCGGACAGCCTGGCTGCCTCGTCCCGCACGCCGATCTGCCGCAGCTCAATCCGGGTGCGGAACAGCGAAGCGAGATCGCGCACCAGCGCTCGGAAATCGACCCGCTTATCGGCCGTGAAGTAGATGGTCAGCTTGTTCCGGTCCCACTGCCACTCGGTATCGCTCACCTTCATCACGAGGTCGTGGGCCCGCACTCGCTGAATCACCTTCTGCCGAACTTCTTCCTCGGATCCCCGGATCTCCCGGTGGGTCTTCAGGTCGTCCGCGGTGGCCCGGCGCACGACCGGCTTGGGTGACTCCGGCTCCGTGGTGGCTTCCCCAACCGAGCAGCCGGAGCAGCCGGTGCCGCACTTCTTGTCCGCCAAGTCGCCGACGGCGGTAACCCGTCCCAGGTCCCGGCCGCGCTCGACCTCGACGATGACCGCGTCCTTGACCTTGATCGGGTCCGACTCGTCGCCCCAGAGGAAGTAGGCCTTGCGGGTGCCTTTGAACCTGACTTCGATGGTCTGAGACATCAGGCCTCGGTAAAGGAGCCCATAGCGGCGTACTTCTCTGCCCGGCGCCGAACCAGCCGGTCGGGCTTGCTCTTGCGCAGCTCGGTGACGTGGCGGATCAGGGCCTCCCGTAGGGCCTCGCCAGCGGCATCGGGATCGACGTGGGCGCCCCCGACCGGCTCCTTGACGATCTCATCGATGACCTTGAGCCGCAGGAGATCTTCGGCGGTGATCTTGAGCGCTTCAGCCGCCCGCTCACGCTGACTGGCGTCTTTCCACAGGATGGCAGCGCAGCCCTCGGGCGAGATCACCGAGTACACCGAGTTCTCCAGCATCAGCACCCGATCTGCGACTCCGAGTGCCAGTGCGCCGCCCGATCCACCCTCGCCGATGACGACCGCCACACAAGGCGTCGGGAGCGCCGCCATCTCCAGGATGTTGCGTGCCAGCGCCTCCGACTGTCCCCGCTCCTCCGCCCCCAGCCCGGGATACGCGCCCGGCGTGTCGATGAGCGTGATGACGGGCCCGCCGAACTTAGCCGCGAGCTTCATCAACCGCAGCGCCTTCCTGTAGCCCTCGGGGTGAGGCATTCCAAAGTTGCGCTTCAAGTTCTCCTTGGTGTCCCGCCCCTTCTGGTGTCCGACCACCATGACCGACACACCGGCCAGGCGAGCCCAGCCGCCGACGATGGCTGGGTCGTCCATGTAGAGCCGGTCGCCGTGCAGCTCGATGAAATCAGTGAAGATGGTGCTGAGATAGTCGAGTGTGTAGGGCCTGCGGGGGTGCCGGGCCACCATCACCCGCTGTAGCGGGGTGAGCTCCCGGTAGATCTCGGCCCGGAGCGTGTCGAGCTTGCCCTGGAGCCCCTGCAACTCCCCATCAATGTCAATCTGACGTTCGGTCCCTATACGCTTGAGATCATCGATCTGTCGCTCCAACTCCAGGAGCGGCTTCTCGAAGTCCAAAGTGTAGGCAGAAGCCATCGGGGTCATCCCGCCTTTACGTAGTGGACGGAGTCGCTGCCGAGCAGATCGCGCAAGGCACGAACGAGGTCGTCTTCCGCCGCGACGCGCACTCGCCGCGACCGGAGTCGAACTGCCTCCCCATTGCCATCGCTCCATTCAATATAGAGCGGGGTAGGGCCGGGGTGCGCCGAACAGAGGGCCGCGACG
>DATBSM010000200.1:0-5738 GCA_036559785.1 Gemmatimonadales bacterium | reverse complement strand
CAAGCAGGTCATCCTGGGCTGGCGCGACGGCACCTTCCTGCCCACCGACATCAACTACCACCGCGACCACCTCGGTATCGTCACCAACAATTTCGGCGACCGCATCCGGATCGGCGAGGGGGACGAGGTGCGCGACGCGGTGCATCCGTTGTCGACGGAAGGCCTCGAGGCGTACGACTACGCGCTGTCCGATTCGCTCGCCCTTCGTACCGCTGACGGCGAGGTCACGGTCTACCAGGTGCAGGTTCGACCCCGCTCGTTCAGCCGCCCTCTCGTCATTGGCACCCTGTCCATCGACGTGGCCACCGCCGAGCTGGTCCGGTTTCGCTTCAGCTTCACCCCAGCGGCGTATCTCGACCGCCAGCTGGAGGACATCAGCATCGTTCTGGAGAGTGCGCTCTACGAGAACCGCTACTGGCTGCCGCGCCGCCAGGAGGTGGAGATCCGCCGGCGGGTAACATGGCTGGATTTTCCCGCACGCGGCATCATCCGCGGCCGTTGGGAGATCGGCGGCTACGACCTGAACCTCGACATCCCGCCCGACTTCTTTCAGGGGCCGGCCATCGGCGGGCTGCTGCAACCGCGACCGGCCGACTCCACCTGGGCCGAGCCACTGGACCAGGCGATTGCGGAGGTGGCGCCGCCGGTCAACCGGCAGGACATGGATGCGCTTCGAACCGAGGTCGAACGGCTGGCCGGCTCCCGCGCCCTCGCCGGGCTGTCCTCCAAACGGCTCGCCGCCGGCTCTATCAGCGACCTCATCCGGGTGAACCGGGTGCAGGGACTCACGCTGGGATTCGGCGCCATTATCGGTCTCGCGGGGACACGGGTCCACCTCCGGCCGGCCATTTCCTATGGCACGGCGGACCACCGGCTCGGGGGTTCGTTCACGGGAGGCCTGAGCGTGGGCGCCACGGCTCTGAGCCTTGGCGTGTCTCGCCGGGTGGTTGACTTCAGCGACCTGCCAGTGATCGCACCGGTAGTGAATTCAGTGTTGTCGCAGGAGACCGGCGAGGATCATGGAGACTACGTCCTGCTGCACACAGCGGAGCTGGGGGTCCGCCGGCGGCTCGGTGGCCGTACGTCTCTCGGGTTGAGCCTGGGCCTCGAAGAGAGTCAGTCGGTGGCGGTGTCGGCGTCCCCCGCGGCCGGCAGTTACCGGCCCAATCCACCGCTCGGTTCCGGCACCTATGGGGTGGCACAGCTCAGCCTGGAGTACGCGAGCGGCGGCATCGCGGTCCGGCAGGACCTTCAAGGCCGGGTGGCGCTGGAGCTGGGGGAGGGGCCTGGCGACTACATCCGCGCCACCGCCTCCGGACGGTGGCTCGCCGGACTGGGCCGCGGCGCGCTCCTGTCGCGGGTGTATGTCGGTGCCGGCAGTGACCTCCTCCCGCCGCATCGCAGCTTCGCCATCGGGGGCCGCGGCACTCTCGTTGGGGAGCCGTTTCGAGCATTCGGCGGCAGGAGCGTCGCGCTGGCACACCTGGAGTGGCGTTTCGAGGTCCCGGTGCCGGCTCTGAAGCTGGGCTCGTTCGCGTCCACCGGACGGCACATGACCCTGGCGCCCTTCGTCGCCGCCGGGTACGCCGCGCAGCCCCTGTCGAGCGTGCCCTGGGGCCGTAGCGATGGCATCCGTCCGGTTGCCGGTGTGGCGCTGGAGTGGTTCATGCGCCTTCTCCGGGTGGAGGCCGGCGTGGGGCTCCGGGACGGCGGTGTGGGGGTGACAGTGGACATCAATCGGGACTGGTGGGGCTTGCTGTGACCTTCTTATCTTTCCACCGTCTCCCCCAATTGCCCGGCCTGTGCGCTCCTCTTCATTCCTGAGCCGTCATGCAGTTCACCGATGAGTGGTTGGTGCCCTCCCTCGAAAGTCTGTTGCCCCCGGAGGCTATACCCGGATTGCGGGGTGAACCCGGGCCGGAGGTGTCCCTCTGGGAGATGCTGGTGCAGCGGAAGCTGGCCAGCGACGAGCAGATCCTCGGTGCTATCGCCACCCGGTTCCGTTTTACCGTAGCTGACCTGAGCAAGCCCGACGCCAAGCTCATCTCCGCCGTGCCCGAGCAGGTGGCGCGGCGGTTCAATGTGGTGCCGGTGCGGCAGACCGATTCCTACCTCGAAGTGGCCACCGCCAACCCGTTCGACATCGACGCCGAGAAGATGCTCGCCTTTGCGACGGGCCGGGAGGTGCGCCTGCTGCTCGGCTCGCCCTCGAAGATCAGGGAGAAGCTGGATGAGCTATACCGGGAGACGGATACCGTGGTCTCCCGGCTACTCGAAGGAATCGGCGGTGACTTCGAGGTGGAGCAGATCAAGGAGGAAGAAGAGAGTGTTGCGAGCGCGGAGCAGGCGAGCCAGCGCCCGATCCTGCGCTTGGTGGATATGATGATCGCCGATGGGGTAACCAACCGCGCCAGCGACATCCACGTCGAGCCGATCGAGGGTGGTGTGGTGGTGCGCTATCGCATCGACGGAGTGCTGCGACAGGCGATGAAGATCCCGCGCAGCGCCGGCACCCCGTTGGTCTCGCGGGTCAAGATCATGTCGGGTCTCGACATTGCCGACCGGCTCCGGCCCCAGGATGGTCGAGCCCGGGTCTCGATCAATGGTGAAGCCATCGACCTGCGCGTCTCGACCCTCCCTGCCTCTCTGGGCGAGAAGGTCGTTATCCGGATCCTGAATCAGAAGGCGACCTCGCTCAGCCTCGACTCGCTGGGTATGGCAGATGACGAGTTGAAGTCGATCCGATCACTCCTGAATCAGAAGGAAGGGATCATCCTGGTCACCGGTCCCACCGGCTCCGGCAAGACCACCACGCTCTATTCCGCGCTCCGGGTGGTCCAGGGTGAGGGCACCAACATCGTTACCGTCGAAGACCCGGTCGAATATCGCCTGGGTGCCAACATCGTTCAGGTCCAGGTCAACGAAAAGGCCGGGCTGACCTTTGCCTCCGCGCTGCGATCGATCTTGCGCCAGGACCCCGATGTCGTGCTGATCGGTGAGATCCGGGACAAGGAGACAGCGCAGATTGCGCTGCAGGCGTCGCTCACCGGCCACCTCGTCCTCTCCACCCTGCATACCAACGACGCGGCGAACGCCGTCACCCGCTTGGTAGACATCGGGATGGAGGCTTACAAGATCGCCCCGGCGCTCCGCGGCGTCGTGGCCCAGCGGCTGATGCGCCGGCTGTGTCCTGCGTGCCGCGTGACCATGACCGACGAGATCAGCGCCCGCCTCAAGCGCTTCATTCCATCGGGGGCGCCCCTGTTCAGCGCGGTGGGCTGTACCGACTGTTCGATGACCGGGTATCGGGGCCGGTTCAGCATCGTCGAGGTTCTGACGATGAGCCCCGACCTCGAGCGGCGGATCAGTGAAGGCGCCGCCGCCGAGAAGATTGCCGAAGCCGCTCGGGCCGGAGGCATGCGCTCGCTTTTCGCCAGCGGGCTCCGCCATGTGCTCTCGGGAGAAAGCACCATCGAGGAGTTGCTGCGCGTCACCGAGCCACCCCAGGAGGAGACGGCCGCCGCGCCGGAGTCGGCCTCTCGGACCAAGCCTTCACGCTCCCACCGGATCTCGGCCCCGCACGCCGCGCCCCGTGCCGATTCCATCGCTGCTCCTGTCTCGCTCGAGTTCTCCATGGACCTGCTCGAGACGCCGGCCCCGCCCGATGCGGGGATCGGCGAGGGAAGGGGCAATGGAGCCTGCGTCCTCCTGGTGGAGGATGAAGAGCAGCTACGCCGGGTCATGAAGGATCTGCTCCAGCGGGAAGGCTACACGGTGGCCGAGGCGCGGGACGGAATTCAGGCGCTGGACGAAGTGGATCGCCATGCGCCGGACGTGATCATCCTGGACCTGAATCTGCCGGGGCTCGACGGCTACGGGGTGCTGGCGCAGCTTCGCTCCCGGCCGGCAACCCGGGAGATTCCGGTCATGGTGCTGACCGCCAAGGGCGACGAGGACAACGAGGTCCGGGTCTTCGAGCTGGGGGCCAACGACTTCGTCACCAAGCCATTCCGGGCTCGCTCCCTGACTGCGCGCATCGAGGCGGTCCTCGGCCGCCACCGCGCCCCCTGAATTCCTCGGATGGCCTGGCGCTGATTAAACCATCGGTGCGGGCCCAGGCGGCCTACACCCTCGCCGCTCCACCAGCCCGGCGCAAGCTGAATCAGAACGAATCTCCGTTTGATTTCCCACCCGAGCTGAAGCGAGAGGTGCTCGAACGAGTCGCGGCCCAGCCATGGCAGCGCTACCCCGAGTTCGCGCCGCCCGAGCTGCTGGCGCGCCTGGCGGCACACTACGGATGGGTGGCCGACGGGGTCCTGGTTGGCAACGGCTCCAACGAGCTCATTCAGTCCACCCTCTCGGTTGTCCTCAGCGCCGGTGACCGCGTCGTGGCGGCGGCTCCCACGTTCTCGCTGTACCGGCTACTCACAGCCGTGCTCGGCGGCCGCTACGTGCCGGTGCCCCTGGGTGACGGATTCAAGTTCGATGTCGATGGGCTGATCGAGGCGGCTCGGCGAGAGAGTGCCCGGGTCATCGTGCTCAACTCCCCCAACAACCCCACCGGCTCGGCCCTCCCGGACGGCGCGGTCGAGCGCATCCTGTCTCATACCCAGGCCCTGGTGATCTGCGACGAGGCCTATCAGGATTTCGGAGGGCCCAGCGCCATTCCCCTGCTGGCACGCTCGTCGAGGCTCGTGGTCCTCAGGACGTTCTCCAAGGCACTGGGCCTGGCCGGGCTGCGGTTCGGTCTTGCGCTGGCTGACCCGGCTGTGGCGCGCGAGATTGCCAAGGGCAAGCTGCCGTACAATGTGAACCTCATGACCCTGGCCGCCGCGCGGGCCGCGCTTGATCACGCTCCGTTGCTCGCGGCGCGGACCCGGGAGATTATCGAGGTGCGCGAGCGTTTTGTAGCCCGCTTGCGCGACGTGCCGGGGCTGACCGCATACCCCACGGCGGCCAACTTCGTACTGCTCCGGACCGTGACTCTGCCGGCTAAGGAGCTCTGCCGTCGCCTCCTGGATGATCATGGGATCCTGATCCGGGATGTCTCCGACTCGGCGCAGCTATCCGCGTGCGTGCGGATCTCGATTGGAACGGCGGAGGACATGGATGCGGTGGTCACCGCCCTGAAGCAGACTCTGTTGGACGCAGGCAAGATGCCAAGCCACGGATGAACGCATGCCCCGAGTAGGTCAGATCACACGCAAGACCAAGGAGACCGATCTTCACGTCCTGGTAAATTTGGACGGGACCGGGCAGGCCAAGGTAAAAACCGGGATCGGCTTCTTCGACCACATGCTGGAGGCGCTCGCCCGCCACGGCCTGCTGGACCTGACCGTCGAGGCCCGGGGCGATCTGCATGTGGACGGGCACCATACCGTCGAAGACACCGGTATCGTGCTCGGCCAGGCCATCGCCCAGGCGCTGGGTGATCGCGCGGGCATTCGCCGATATGCCGATGCGGTGGTGCCGCTCGACGAGGCGCTGGTGCGCTGTGTGGTGGACGTCTCCGGGCGGCCCTATCTCTCGTACCACATCGATATCCCGAAGTGGCAGATGCTGGGCGATTACGATGTCTTTCTCACCCCGGAGTTCTTCCGTGCGCTGGTGCTCAATGCGGGGCTGACGGTACACCTCGACCTGATCCGGGGGGACAACCCGCACCATATCGTCGAGTCGGCATTCAAGGCCTTCGCCCGGGCACTGGACGATGCGACGGCGCTGGATCCCCGGGTGAC
>DATBSM010000199.1:0-2168 GCA_036559785.1 Gemmatimonadales bacterium | reverse complement strand
CGCTCTCCAGTGGGCCAAAGTGGGATCGATCCTGATGACCAGGGAGGGCCCCGACTTCGTACGGCAGCTGACCGCCCGGGGCCTCAAGGTCTTCCTCGATCTCAAATGGCACGACATCCCCAACACCGTGGCCGGGGCCGTGACCGCGGCGCGTGAAATTGGAGTTGCCATGGCGACGGTGCACACCCTGGGTGGGCGGGCCATGATGGAGGCCGCCGCCGTAGCGGCCGGTGGCGAGCTCTCGCTGGTGGGAGTGACTGTGCTGACCTCGCACGACCCGGCCGGCTACGCGAGCACGGTGGGCCGAAGCGAGGTGGACATTCCCCGGGAGGCGGAACGACTCGCGCTGGCCGCTGCCGAAGCCGGGCTTCAAGGTGTGGTCTGCTCCCCCCAGGAGGTGTCACTCCTGCGCCGCCGGCTGGGGCCGGAAGCCCACATCGTCGTGCCTGGGATCCGGCGGCGGATGGACGCTCCCGGGGATCAGGCCAGGGTGGCTACTGCCAGGGACGCCGTTGCCAACGGCGCCACTCATCTCGTCGTGGGTCGTCCGGTGCTGCAGGCCAGCGATCCGGCGGCGGCCTTCGAGGGTTTCCTGGAGGAGGCGCGGTGTATCGGTTCCTGATCACGGTAGGCCTGGCTCTCTTTCCCGCCACCGGCCTCGCGCAGCAGAGCGGGCTCGATCGGGCCGCGCAGGGCGCGCGCGGAGCCTGGCTAGCCCACGACCCGGCCGCACTCATAGCCGCGAGCCCCCGGCTCCTGATTCAGCTGCCTGGTGCCGATCCCTCAGTAGCTCTGGGACCAGCGCAGGCAGCCGCGCTACTGGCTGATTTTCTCGCTCCGGCACAGGAGGTCGAGGTGCTGGTGCGGGCCGCACGGGAGGTGGAGCCCGGGCGGGGGTACGTGGAGCTGCAGCGCCGCTATCGGGTTACGGGAACCCAGGATGTCCGGAGCCAAGTTCTCTTGTTGGGATATCGTCTGGATCCGTCGGGCTGGAGGCTGGTAGAGTTGCGGGTGGTCAGTTAGGAGATCGTGGGCGGTCAGCGGCAAACGCACCTGCCCTGATATGGTCTCGGAGGCGGCGGGTCCACTCGCCATCCCAGTTTGGGGTTCAGCAAACAAAGGTCTGAGCCGTTACAATGAGATGGCCCATCACCACGCCGGGCTTTCACTTGCGTCTCGTTTCGAGGGCCTCTATATTGGGTAGCTACTCCCGAAACCCGGCCCAGGAGAGACGAGTGAAGGTTCGTTCCAGCGTGAAGCCGATTTGCGAGCACTGTAAGGTCATCAAGCGACAGGGTGTCGTCCGCATCATCTGCAAGCGCAATCCCAAGCACAAACAGCGGCAAGGCTGATCATGGCACGCATCGCAGGCGTGGACCTCCCACGCGAAAAGCGGGTGGAGATTGCGCTCACCTATATCTTCGGCATCGGCCGGCCCACCAGCAGCCGCATCCTCGGTGAGACCGGGGTGAGCCCCGACACCCGGGTGCGAGACCTCTCCGACTCCGAAGTGGCCCGGCTTCGCCAGATGATCGAGCGCTCGGTGAAGGTCGAGGGCGCGCTCCGCACCGAAGTCGCCATGAACATCAAGCGCCTGATGGATATCGGGAGCTATCGCGGCATTCGGCATCGCCGGGGTCTTCCGGTTCGCGGCCAGCGGACTCACACCAACGCGCGGACCAAGAAGGGTCCACGGCGTGCTATCGCCGGTAAAAAGAAAGTGACGAAGAAGTAAATGACTGCTCCCGCTCCAGCGAAGGCGCCCAGCGTCAAGAAGTCAAGAAAGTGGTCGAGTCCGAGGGCATCGCCCACATCTCGGCCACGTTCAACAACCTGCTCATTACCATCACCGATCTGCGCGGCAACACGCTGGCGTGGGGTTCGGCTGGTAAGGCCGGATTCAAGGGCTCTAAGAAGTCGACCCCGTTCGCGGCCACCGTCGCGGCGGAAAACTGTGGGCGCGAGGCGATGAACCTCGGTCTCCGTCGGGTCCACGTGCGGGTCCAGGGACCAGGCAGCGGGCGCGAGTCGGCCATCCAGGCGCTGGCATCGGTCGGGCTCCGGGTGGTCTCGATCCGTGACGTCACTCCAATTCCGCACAACGGCTGCCGTCCGCCGAAGAAGCGGCGGGTATAAGCATGAGCCGATACGTTGGACCCAGCTGCCGC
>DATBSM010000198.1:0-8606 GCA_036559785.1 Gemmatimonadales bacterium | reverse complement strand
CGAAGTCGCCCGAGTTCTCGTAGGACCAGGTCTGCTGCAGCGGAATGCCGAAGAGCGCGACCCGGCCGGCCTTGGTGCCCATGAGGCGCAGGAAGTCCCGGATATCGGTGCCTTCCTGGATGTAGTTGGTCAGGTGGAAGTGGACATCGTCGAAATCGTAGCCGGTCCGGGGCCCGCCGCCCTGCGCCGGGAGAGGCCGAGCGGTCACCAGGATGGAGACCAGCGTGGCGACAGCGGCGCAGTAGTGTGTTCTTCGCCTCATAGGAGGATGTCGGTCCCGATCGATATCGTGGTGCCGCTCTGGCCCGAGGTGTAGAACCCGAAGTTCGACGCCGCCGGACTCTTCTCGATCCGAATAACGTGGAAGTTGAGCCGCCAGCTGCGGGAGCGGCTGGGGTAGTAGCTGGCTCCTCCTGACACCTCCCAAGGATTCCGGTCGAAGTCGTCGAACACTCGGCCGTAGGTCAAATAGACCCCAACAAGGCGCGGCACTACCATGTGCATCCCCTGGACCTGAAAGCCCTTGTCGACGATGTCGTCCGGAGGGACGGGGCCGGTGGCCAGGAAGTCGGAGAGCTTGCGGATGTAGAATTCACTCTGAAACGAGAAGCCGCGATACTTGAAGCCGGCATCGACAGCAAGAACGTCGTAATCGAGCTTCTGAACCGTTGCGCCGGGGGCCAGCGCGTCCGCGTCGAACGGGTTGAGACCGTCGGAGAGCTTGATCTGGGTGGCGTTGGGCGGCGCGTCGTCCGAGGCGTAGCGGGATTCGCGGCTGTGGCCGGCCGACGCCCCGAACTGGGTGGCCAACTTGGTGTGGTACTCGAAGTCGCCCAAGCCGGCACGAGGTCCGAACTCGCCGGTGGTGGGCCTCCACACGACGCTCGCGCTGTACGCCATGTCGCGGGAGTCGTTGGCGGCGGTGGTACCCAGCTGGCTGAGGTTGCTGTTGACCGAGGCGGTGTACCAGAATTTCTCCAAGGGCTGTCCGGTGACGAAGAAGCCGGACGAGAACCCCCCGCGAAAGAAGTCCTCGGCCATCTGCCGGTCGCTCGAGCCCCAGAAGGGCCAGGAGCCCTGCACCGAGCGCGCGGTGAGATTGGGCGAAATTCCCACGCCTACCCCGAAGGCCTGGCTGAACTTGTATTGGAGGTTGCCGAACAGCAGAGTCTGCTGCGTGGTCGGCAGCGACCAGAGTGAGATATTGTAGCGGAACCTGGGTACATAGAAGAACCCGGTGAGCCAGACGAAGGTTCGGTGCCAGTTGAGGTCGTTGCGCGCCTTGACCGGTCGCTCCCGGCCCAGGTGGTCGATGAAGGTCTGCTCTCCCGGCATCTGATTCATGTATCGGAACAGCCCATAGAAGCTGATGTTCAGGCTGGCTCGCTTGGTTCGCACGAGGTCGAAGCCCTTCGCCGGGCGGAACTCTCCCGCAATGCTGGTAGCGTAGACCGAGTCCTTCACCGCGGCCGTATCGGCCTCGCTCTCGGCCCGCACCGCCTCGTCCTGAGCCGCCGCCCGCGCGGGAAAGACCGCGACCAGTCCAGCAATGAATACCGCACCTGCCTTGCAGGATAAATATCGAGACGCCGTCGGGACCGCGAAGCGCATCGTACCTCCGTATGCTGCCGTGGATAGGGGCGGAATCGGAACGGGCGGTTGCAAAGAACCGCCCATTCGTGTCACGTGGCCTGCACCGCGCCTTGTTAGTTGGGCTTCACCGCGTAGGGGTTGGCATTCAGCCGCGTCACGATCTCGCTGATGGCTTTCTGGGCCCGTACGCTGTTCCCCGCCTCGTCGAGTGGCGGCGAGATAACAGCGATACCGAACTTGCCCGGCGCCACGGCGATGATCCCGCCACCGACCCCGCTCTTAGCCGGGAGGCCCGTGTGGTAGAGCCACTTGCCCGAGTCGTCGTATAGCCCCGCCGTTGCCATGACCGCCAGCACGTACGGCACATTCTTGGCGGCCATCACCTGCTTCCCACTTACCGGGTTCTTCCCCCCGTCCGCCATTGTGGCGGCCATCGTGGCCAGGTCCTTGGCGTTGACGCTGATCGAGCACTGCTCGGTGTAGATGTCGGTCGCCTGGTCCGGCTTCTCCTTGATGTACCCGTAGGCGTACATCAGGGCGCCGATGGCCTGGTTGCGCTGGTTGGTGGCGGCCTCGGACTTGAAGACCTCCTCGTTCACCGACAGCGGCCTAGCCGCGAACGCCGAGTGCCAGTCGAGGATGCTCTTCCACACCTCGTCACGGGTGCTGCCCTTGACCATGGAGGTGGTCGCGATGGCGCCCGGGTTGACCAGGGAGTTCATCTCCGGCCCGCCCAGCGCCTTCTGGGAGAACTCCACCGAGACGATGGAGTTGAAGCGCATGCCGGTCGCGTCCACCCCGATTGTCTTCTCGATTTTCTCGGGCCCCTGCTCCTCGATCACCTTGGCCAGGGTGAAGACCTTGGAGATCGACTGGATCGAGACCTCGGACTTGACGTCGCCCGCGGTGTAGACCTTGCCGTCGGTGGTCACCAGCGCGATGCCGAAGATCTTGGGATCGACCTTGGCGAGGGCCGGGATGTAATCGGCGTTCTTCCCTTCCTGCAGGCTTCGGAACTTGGTGTAGGTCTCGTTCAGGACGGTCGCGATGGACTGGTCCTGAGGGCCCTGCGCCTGCGCGGGGGGAGCCAGAGCGGCGGCCGCCAGGGCCAGCGTGAGTACTGCGCTAGAAGACCTGATCATGGTCGTTACCCTTCACAAGGATTTGGAGAAGGCGTATTTGAACGAGAACTGGACCCGAACCACGTCCGTGCTGAAGCCGTCCGAGAAGGACCGACTTCCGTCATCATACGCGATCCTCCTGCGGTCCCCACCAGGATGCGTTGCAGGGTAAGGCGGACGATGGGGGGCAGGAAACTGTACCTTGGTGCAGGTCAGCGCGTCGTATACGGCGCCCGGAGGGAGCGACATTCAGGTGTCCAGCTCCTTTGCCTCCAGGGACGCCAGGCGCTGTGCCTCCTCGCCGGCCCGGTTGAGTCCATTCGTGGTGGTGGATGCCGAGTTAGCCGGTGCCGCAAACCACTGCTCCCGGGGCACAACCTTCGGCCGCTCCGGATCACCCTCGTAGGCGGGCGTCATGATCTGCACACCGTACTCGTTGAACACGTCCAGGATGTTCCGGTGGAGCGCGCTGTACAGCAGGGGCATCAGGCGTGGATTGTCGCAGTAGGCGTTGATCTCGTAGTCCACCGCAAAGGTTCCCAATGCCTTCTGCAGCACGAACGGTCGTGGCTCCGGCAGGAAGCCCGGCGTGCGGCCCGCCGCCTCGAGCAGCATCGCCTCTACCTGGCGCCAGGGAGTTTCATAGTTGATGGCGACGATGGTGTGGAGGATCAGACCCGCGTCTTTAGCCAGGCTGCTGAAGTTCACGATCTCCCCGTTGAGGATGAGCGAGTTGGGGATCACGATCTGCTCGTTCTTGGGCGAGCGCAGATAGGTGGACAAGAGACGTATCTGCGTCACCTCTCCGACGTGCTCGCCGACCTTCACCCGGTCCCCCACCTTGAATGCACGGCGGAAGGCCAGACTCTGCCCGGCCATCAGGTTCCCGATGATCGAGGTTGATCCGAGGGAGAAAATGATGCCGAACAGGAGCGAGAGACCCTTGAACGCCTCCGACCCCGACCCCGGTATGTGGGGGTAGGCCACGACCAGCGCAAAGGCGATCACCAGGAGCCGCACGATTCGCTCGGTCGGCTGCGCCCAATCGGCGTCGAACCCGGACAGGGTCAGGGTCCCGTCACCCACCCGCCGAAGGAAGAGCCGGAACACTTTCAGGAGATACCGGGTGACCAGCGCGAGAATGACCAGGAACACCAGATCGGGGAAAAACCGGAGGGCGCCAGCGCCGAGCGTGGCCAGCGGCCCGAAAAGGGTGGCGGCGAGGCTGTGGCCGAGCGCCCTGGTCCAGGGGAAGAGGAGCAGGACGTAATTGAGGTAGAGGTAGACCGCCAAAAATGCGAGCAAAGCGGCGGTCATTCCGAGGATTCGGTGAAGGCCCTGCCACAGCTGTTCGGCGCGCACGATCTCGACCGTCTGGAACTGCACGTCCCGGAGCCTGGAGCGGTAGCGCCGGTCGAGGGTGGTCCGGATCAGGCGGAGGGTCCGGCGCCCGAGCCAGAGTCCCAGTAGAAGGGCGAGCGTCGCCAGCAATGCGCGGGCAGCGCTCCGCCACAGGACCGGCCCCTCCCGTTCGTGGCGGAATCGGTCGATAGCCTCGGTGATGCGCCCCCGGTAGACCTCGGCCAGCGCCTGGCGACTGACGCCCTCGAGCCGGGCGTCAGCATCGAGTAGCGAGAGCATCTTGCGCCCGGCAGCAACGAGATCGCTTGCCAGTGCCGTCTCCCGGACCACGAGAGACTCGGCGGGGATGGTCCGATCCGAGGCAAGCGCCGCGATCCGGTCTGCGATCTCCGCCGCCCGCCGCCCGGCGGGGTAGGCGGAGACGCCGCGCACCCGGAAGAGGGTGACACCGTCCAGGACCACGGGGGCGGTGGGCTGCTCGGCGCCGGATTCTGCAAACGTCTCGGCAGAGGTCGTATCCTGTGCCACGGCCGGGGCATTCCAGGCCCCCGCGGCGATGAGCACCAGCCGGATTGCGCGGCGTTGATTCAAAGGGTGTTTTCCCCGGTGAGATCGAGCCTTAGAGCTACGTCAGTATCCGATGCCGACGCTACTGGACGTTGGTGCAGCGCTCAATCGCTGGATCCTCGCCTGTAAGAACTGACAGTTTCCGCCCCGGGACCGGCTTCGTACCCTCCAGACTAAGCCCCGCCACCCCATCAACATCGGAGACGACTATGCGGAGCACTCTGGCGGTTCGCCAGGCGATGGGTGCCGCGCTCCTGCTCGGCGCGTGCGCGTCCAACACCGAACTGGTGAATTCCTGGAAGAACCCCAGCGCAGCTCCGCACCGCTTCAACAAGGTGCTCGCCGTCTTCATCAGCAAGGATGCCGGCCTGCGCCAGGCGACCGAGAAGGAGCTGGCGCGGAGGTTGGGCAACGCGGTGGCCGCCTACACCGTCCTCCCTGACTCCCTCCTGCGCGACAGCACCAAGGCACCGGCCTGGGTCAAGCAGGCGGGCTTCGACGGCGCGGTGGTCCTGCGTCCGGTCAGTGTCGATCAGGAGACCACGTACACGCCAGGGCAGGCCTATGTGGTGCCGGACTACTACGGCTCGATGTCGGGCTACTGGGGAATCGGATGGGGGTACGTCTACGACCCGGGCCGCGTCGAGCAGGACCAATTCATGGGCGTGGAGGCAAATGTATATTCGGTGGCCGACGACAAGCTCGTCTGGGCCAGCCGTACCAGGACGAAAAATCCCGAATCGGTACACCAGCTGGTGAACGAGATCGTGGACGCGACGGTTAAGGAGATGAAGCGGCAGAAGGTCTTGTGAGCAAGTGACGGTACTACGGCCTGTATCGAGGCCGCACGGCTGTTCCACGCCCGAACCAAGTGAGGCACTCCATGAGACGCCAGCCGATCCTGATCCTGCTTGTCAGTGCCAGCCTCGCGCTGGGGCTCACGGCGGTGCCTGTTGAAGCCCAGTTAGTGGAGGTGAGCGACAAGCGTTTCGAGATCACGCCCTACGCTGGTTACCAGTGGGGCGGCTCCTTCGACACCCAGGGCAACGGCGCAACTCCGGCGGGAACTCTCCGACTCAAGGATTCCTTCGCCTGGGGCGTCATTCTGAGCGCCTTGAAGTTTGGCACTAGCGCGATCGAGCTCACCTATCTCCGGCAGGACAGCGACGTCGAGTTCGATCCCATCGGGAGTGGTGGCAGCACGAACCTGGGCGGATTCGCCATGAACTACGTCCAGATCGGCGGACGCCAACACTTCGGTCGCCGTGACTCACCCTTTAAGCCCTTCGCGAGCATCTCGCTCGGCATTGCGATCCTGGATCCAAAGGCCGAGAGCCTCGACGCTTCGACCCGGTTTTCCTTCAGCCTAGGCGGCGGCGCCCAGTACATGTTCGCCAGCGACCGAGCCGGACTCCGCACTGACGTCAAGTTCTGGGTGACCCCGGTGCCCAATGGCGTCTACAGCACCTGGTGCGACTTCTATGGCTGCTTTGTGGATGAGGGGACCACCACGGTCACCCAGGGACAGGTATCGGGCGGACTCGTGCTGGCCTTCTGATAGCCGGGAGTCCCGTAGTCGCGAGTCATTGTGTTGCTGACTCACGACTTGCGACTGATGCGGGGACTCACGCGATTCATCCAGGGAGCAGCGGCCCTGCACTCGGCTGCGCTGCTTCTATCCCCTCCGGCGCGCTGCCAGGAATTGGAGCCCCGGGCGTATGCGGCCAATCCCATCAACATTGGGTTCGTCGTTGCGGCGTTCGGCCATTCCACCGGCGGGGTGCTGCTGGATCCTACCGCACCGGTCAGCGACGTGAACGCCACCTTGGAATCGCTGGCGCTGGGTGGTGGTGGGACCTTCGCGCTGCTCGGGCGCACCTCGGGCGCCTCCGTGGCCCTGCCCTACGCCTGGGGCACCATCACCGGCAAGGTCGGCGAAGCGTCCAGCTCCCTCGAGCGATCGGGGCTGGCCGACGCCAGGCTTCGCTTCTCCATCAACCTGGTCGGCGGCCCGGCCCTGACACTGGCGGCGTTTGCCCGGCGGAGGCCGGGAACCATCGTGGGCACGAGCCTACAAATTTCGGTTCCCACCGGAGAGTACTCGCCGGGCAAGCTCATCAACCTGGGCACCAATCGGTGGGGCTTCAAACCCGAACTCGGTGTGTCGCACCCGGCCGGGCCCTGGACTCTGGAGCTGTATGCCGGCTGCTGGTTCTTCACCCGGAATCCAGCGTACTTCGGCGGACGGACGAAGGACGTGCGGCCGCTGATGTCGGTCCAATCGCACGTTGCATACACCTTCAAACCCCGCCTGTGGGTGGCGGCGGACGCGACGTTCTATGCCGGTGGCCGGAGCGTGGTGAGCGGGGAGCCCAAGTCGGAACGGCAGGAGAACACTCGGGCAGGCCTGACCTTTTCGCTGCCGGTATGGCACACCCATTCGATCAAGGCGGCCTGGTCCACCGGGGCTACCGTGCGGCTCGGGGGCGACTTCGACACGATCAGCCTGGCCTGGCAAACCACGTTGGGGGGAAAGCACTGATTCGATTGCAGGGACCTGGGAGGGTGGCGAGTCCGAGCCCTGCGGTAGCTGTCACAAGTGACAGTTACGCCCTCCTCTCAAACTCCCCCTATTACTGGCCAGCCGGACACATACCGCAACGGAGGGAATATGCCTACCCGGGCATTTGTGAGCGCTGGAATGGTGGGAGCGGCGCTGCTCGTCATGGGGTGCTCCAAGCCCGAGCCTGCCGAAACGGCTCCGGAGCAAGCTGCCGGACAGGCTCGCGACACGGCGACGGTCGGCGCGGGGGCGGCACAGGACTCCACCATGGCAGCACAGGGTGCGTACGGCGACACCACTGCGGCGGGTGACTCAGCCGCTGCCGGAGTCAGCGACTCCGTTATCACCGTACAACTGGACACCACCAGGGCGACACCTGACACGACCAGTACCGGAGCCGGTGCGGATTCCGTTCGCTCTGACTCGATGTAATCACGAACAGGTTCGACACTCGACCGAAGTCCCCATTGGAGGAATGCATGCGCCCATCGTCGGTGGTCCGCTCCGTCTGCACCTGCCTCGGTCTCTGGCTCGCGGCGGCGCCGGTTGAAGCCCAGTTAGAGGACGTGAGCCAGAAGCGTTTTGAAATCACGCCGGTTGCCGGTTGGCAGTGGGGCGGCTCCTTCGACGTCAATGGCGGGGGTTCCCTTCCGGCTGGAACGATGCGACTTAAGGATTCCTTCGCCTACGGCGCCATCGTGAGCTTCCTTGCGGCGATGGGCTCCGCCGTGGAGCTCATATACCATCGGCAGGACACCGACCTCGAATTCGAACCCGTCGTGGGTGCTGGCACCACGAACCTGGGCGGGTTCGCGGTCAACTACATCCAGCTCGGCGGCCGCCAGCAGTTCGGGCACTCGGAAAAGCTCCACCCGTTCGTCTCCGGCTCGCTCGGCGTCGGGATCCTGGATCCGAAGGTAGAGGGCTTCGGCTCCAGCACCCGATTCTCCTGGAGCCTCGGCGCCGGTGCCAACTACATGTTTGCCAGCGGACGGGCTGGGCTCCGCACCGACATCAAGTGGTGGTCCACTCCGGTGCCATCCGGGGAGATTGGGGTCTGGTGCGGCTTCTACTCCTGCGTGGCGGCGGAAGGCACTGACTGGATCACCCAGGGCCAGTGGACGGGTGGCCTGGTGTTGGCCTTCTAAGCGTAAGCGAGTACGGCGCCTCAACCAGATGACGGGTTGAGGCGGCGAGACCTCCCGGGACCACTCGTTCGGCGCCCTAGCGCTCCGAACGGCCGGAGGCCAGGGGCCCGCTTCGGGTCGAACGGGGTGGCACCACGCCAAACCACGCATTACCTTGTCGTCTTCGAGAGCTACCGCCCATTGGTGGCCCCAGCTAACCCGGAAGCCAGCGAGAAATTGTGCAAAGGAAACTAGGAGCGGCGGTGCTTCGCC
>DATBSM010000197.1:0-3346 GCA_036559785.1 Gemmatimonadales bacterium | reverse complement strand
GCTGGTCCATCGCCTCAAGCAAGCCTTCGAGCGAGTTGACGTCTGGGTCAACAACGCCGGTGCCGACATTCTCACCGGCGATGGGGGCCGACTCGACCGGCTCCAGAAGCTCGACTTGGTGCTGGACGTGGATCTTCGCGGAACGATTCTCGCCTCCTGGGCGGCGGTTGATTTGATGCGGGCGCAGGGAGGCGGGGCCATCATCAACATGGCCTGGGACCACGTCATGGTGGGCATGAAGGGAGAGAACCCCGGGCTCTACTCGGCAGCAAAGGGAGGCATCGCCAGCTTCAGCAAATCCCTCGCCCGCGACGTCGCTCCTGATATTCGAGTGAATATTCTTGCCCCCGGCTTCATCGAGACCGCCTTCGGAGAGGCTGCGGACCCGAAGTTCCGCCAGACCGTCATCGAGCTGACCCCGCTGGGACGCTGGGGCACGCCGGACGATGTAGCCGCCGCAGCGGTCTTTCTGGCCTCCGACGACGCAGCATTCCTGACCGGGCAGATGATATCGGTGAATGGAGGGGTAGTGATGTAGGAGACGGGCTACTGGCTATTCGCTATTGGCTATGGGTTACTCCGTTTGCCCAATGGTCCGCAGCCAATAGCCAACAGCCAATAGCCAATAGCCATTTAAGGAGGGGCAACATGCCTGCGACAAAAGAGCGAACCTACAACGACACTGAGATAGCCGAGCGGCTCAAGCAACTGCCCGGCTGGTATTACGAGGATGGTTGGATCCGGCGGGTGTACAAGACTGACGGCTGGCCCACCACTCTGATGCTGGTGAACGCCATCGGCTACCTGGCCGAGGCGGCGTATCACCATCCCGATCTGAGCGTGACCTGGGGACGAGTCATCGTGAAGCTGCAGAATCACGCTGCCGGTGGGATATCGGACAAGGACTTCGAGCTGGCCCGGAAGATCGAGGAGGTTGTACTCTGGAAGCCGCAGGGCGGCGCGCTCGAGGGGACCCCGAACAAGTGGATTCGGGCGGGGGATCCGAAATAGGCGGGGCAGCGGGGCAGCCGGGCGGCGGGGCGGCGGGCTCCGGAAGCGGAGCAGCACAAGGCAGCGGAGCAAACAATCCCCCTGCCCCGCTGCCCCGCCGAGTCCTCTTTGTTACCGGCAAGCTGGCCGAGCCGGCTATGCGGCGGGTGCTGAAGGATATGCAGCCGCCGTTCCAGCCGGAGGTCGCGGTCATGAAGATCACCGTGGCCGCCTTGATGACTACTCCCTGGATCGCCCGCTTCCTGGAGGTTCCAACAGAGACCGATCTGGTGCTGATTCCCGGCCTCTGCGAAGGGGATACCATGATATTGCGGGAGCGATTCGGGGTGCGAGTTGAGAAGGGACCGAAGGACCTCCGGGAGATCCCCCGCTACTTCGGGCAAGCAGCTGCCGCTCCCGACTACGGCTCCTATTCGGTCGAGATCCTCGCCGAGATCAACAACGCACCCAAACTGACCCGGGCCGAGATCCGGGCCGGCGCCGACTATTTCCGCGCCAGCGGCGCGGATCTCATCGATATCGGTTGCACTCCGGGGGTGCCCTTCCCCGACTTGGGCGCGGTTGTACGTGAGCTGCGGGAGGCCGGTATGCGGGTGAGCGTGGACTCCTTTGACCCAGGAGAGATTCGCACGGCGGTGGAGGCGGGTGCCGAGCTGGTTCTCAGTGTGAACTCTACCAACCTCGAGGTGGCCCAGGAACTGGCCGGAACCGACTGCGGTGTAGTCGTGATCCCTGACTTTGGCGAGGGACTGGACACACTCGACCGCAGCATCGAGGCACTGGATCGGTGGGGTGTTCGCTACCTCATCGACCCGATCGTCGAGCCGATCGGCTTCGGGTTCATGGCATCCCTGGAGCGGTATACCGAGATCCACCGGCGCTACCCGATGGGAGCCCAGCTGATGGGGATCGGGAATATCACCGAGCTGACGAGCGCCGACACCACCGGAGTGCACGCCCTGCTGCTGGCGATCTGCGAGGAGACCGGCGTGCGGGCCGTCCTCACCACTGAGGTCATCAACTGGGCTCGGGGCGCGGTGCGCGAGGTCGACATCGCGCGCCGGTTGATGCACTACTCGCTCACCCACCGCGCGCTCCCCAAGGGAATCGATGACCGGCTTCTCACCGTCAAGGATCCCGTCATCCTCGAGTATGACGAAGCCGAGCTCCGGCGTCTCCAGGCGGAGGTCAAGGATCCGAATTTCAGGATCTTCACCGACCGGCAGACGATCACCGTCTTAAACAGTGAGGTCTTCGTCCGGGGGACAGACATCCAGGAGATCTTCTCGCAGCTGGGCGTCGATGAGGCCACCCACGCCTTCTATCTGGGACGAGAGCTCATGAAGGCCAAACTGGCCATCACCCTGGGGAAGACCTATCGACAGGAGGGCGCCCTCAGTTGGGGTTATCTCACGCCTCCTGATGATGTCAAATCGGAGCACGTGAAGCTGACCCGGCGGTCGCGGAAAGTGCGAAACGGGGAAGCGGGGAAGCGGGGAAGCGGGAGCGCCGGTAAGCAAGGCAGCGGTCGCGAGCCGGTATGACCACCGGTTCCGCACCACTGGTTGAGCCGCTCGGCCGTACGGGCGACCCCGCCGAGGTCTGCGCTCGCTTTCTCGACCTGCCCTACGTGTTGTTCCTCGACAGCGCGGCCACTCAGCATGCCGATGCGCAGTACTCCTTCCTTGCGGCCGACCCGTTGCGGGTGGTTCGCAGCAAAGGACCCGACACCGAGATCCGGAACCTCCCAGGCGGGGACTGGACTCCCGTAGAGGGAGATGCCTTGAGTGTCGCCGGGGCGCTACTCCCGGCTGAGCCCACCGAGCCGGTGCCCGGGCTTCCTCCGTTTCAGGGAGGGATCGCGGGATACATCGGGTACGACTGGGGCGCGGTGCTCGAGCGACTTCCCCGCCCCCGGCACGACGATCTGGCTGTGCCCGATGTGGTGCTCGGCCTGTACGACTGGGTCATTGCATGGGACCACCGAATCGGCACCGCGTGGCTGATCTCGACTGGCCTTCCCGAGAGCGGTGAGGCTCAGGCCCGGCGTGCGCGGGAGCGAATGGACCTGGTGCGGGAACGGCTCGGGGGGCGGACGACGGGGCGGGTAGCCGCCCACGGGTCGGTGGGCGGCGGGGCAGCATCGGGGCGACAGGCTTCACGCACTGCCCCGCTACCCCACAGCCCCGCTGTCCCTTCGTACCCGGTCATCGGTATCGAGGGCGCCGAGAAGATTGGCCTTCGCTCGACCTTTACGCATCGAGCTTATCTCGATGCGGTTGCGCGGGTGCGGGAATACATCCTGGCGGGCGACATCTTTCAGGCCAATCTCTCC
>DATBSM010000196.1:0-6083 GCA_036559785.1 Gemmatimonadales bacterium | reverse complement strand
GGCAGTACCGTGTCACGATAACGCTCCGGCTGGGCGGCAAAGAGCTCCCAGGATGGCATCGACACTACCCGGGCCCGGATTCCCTCGGCCAGGAGGAGCCGGGCGGCACCGAGAGCCAGTCCCACCTCTGATCCGGTAGCGATGATGATAGAGTCCAGACGGCCTGGCTCCGGCGGGTCGGTGAGCACGTATGCGCCGCGCCGCACCCCGGCCGCGGCGCCGACCACGCTGCGATCCAGCACCGGCAGTTTCTGCCGGGTGAGCACCAGCATCGTCGGTCCATCCCAGCGCTCCATCGCCACCCGCCACGCTTCAATGGTCTCACCGGCATCGGCGGGCCGAAGGGTGACCAGGTTCGGGATCGACCTCAGCATGGCAAGGTGCTCTACCGGCTGGTGGGTCGGGCCGTCCTCCCCCACGCCGATCGAGTCGTGGGTGCCGATATAGATGACCGGAAGCCGCATGATGGCGGCCAGCCGGATCGACGGCTTCATGTAGTCGGAGAATACCAGGAACGTGCTTCCGAACGGCCGCAGGCCGCCGTGGGCGGCGATGCCGTTCAAACAGGCGGCCATGCCGTGCTCCCGCACCCCCCAGTGAAATGTCCGGCCTGTGGTGGTAGGCCCGAACGTGCCACCCTGTTTCAACGTGGTCCCGGTGCTGCCCCCGAGGTCGGCGGATCCGCCGATGAGGTTAGGAACCGCGGCTGCGATGGCCTGAAGAGCCAGGCCAGAAGCCTGGCGAGTGGCCAGCTGCCCAGCGGAGGGGGCGACCGATGGCAAGGCCTTTTCCCAGCCCTCAGGAGGCGCCCCCGACAGCCACTGTGTGAGCTCGGCCGCCAGGGCGGGATACACAGCCTGGTACGCCTCGTAGCGTTTCTGCCACCTCGACTCGAGCTCCGCGCCGCGGGGCACTGCACCGCGCCAGTGAGCGAGCGCATCCTCCGGTATATGGAACGCGGGCTCCTCGGGCCACTGCATGATTGCTTTGGTCCGGCGGACCTCTTCGGCCCCCAGCGGCGCTCCATGCGCCTCGGCAGTGTTGCGCTTGGTGGGCGCGGGGTCGGCGATGGCGGTTCGCAGGATGATGAGGGATGGACGCGCCGTCTCCGCACTGGCCTCCTCGTACGCGGCGGAAATCGCCTCGAGGTCGTTGCCATCCAGAACCTTCGCCACGTGCCAGCCGTACGCCTCGAAACGCCGAGCCACGTTCTCTGAAAAGCTGAGGGCGGTATCGCCGTCGATGGTGATATGGTTGTCGTCGTAGATGACCTTCAGCTTTCCCAGACGAAGATGCCCGGCCAGCGAGGCCACCTCACTGGCCACGCCCTCCATTAGGTCCCCGTCGCTCGCCATGACCCAGGTCCGATGATCCACAACCGTGAAATCCGGGCGGTTGAAATGACCGGCCAAAAAGCGCTCCGCAATCGCCATCCCGACGGCGTTTCCAAACCCCTGTCCCAGCGGACCCGTGGTGGTCTCCACCCCAGGTGTGTGCCCCCGCTCGGGATGCCCCGGCGTGAGGGATCCCCACTGCCGAAAATTCTTGATTTCCTCGAGCGACAGGTCATACCCGGTGAGGTGAAGCAGAGAGTAGAGCAGCATCGAGGCGTGGCCGCATGACAGAACGAAGCGGTCGCGATCGGCCCAATCCGGATTTCCGGGATTGTGGCGGAGGAAGCGGGTCCACAGGACGTACGCGGCTGGGGCCAGCGCCATTGGAGTGCCCGGATGTCCCGATTGTGCCTTCTCCACGGCATCCATTGTGAGCGCGCGTATTGAATTGATGCTCCGCCACGCGATCTCGGGCGGCGGGTCGGCTTCGCGGGGGGATGACGATGGGTCCGGTCGCACGGCTCGGATGCGGGTACTCTTTGCGGTCAGGACCGACTCCTTTCGGGCGTATGGACCGGGCAACGCCGGACATCGGGTAGGAGGGGGAAAGATAGGCGGTACGGCGGTACGGCGGTACGGCGGGAAAGACGGGAAGGAAGGGAAGGACGGGCCAGAAGAGTTGTCATCCTGAGCGAAGCGGCTCTGGCCCCTTCGCTGCGCTCAGGGTGACACCTCCTCCGCTCGACCTTCCCGTCTTTCCCTTCCTTCCCGTCCTTCCCGCCTACCGCCTTACCGCCGTACCGCCGTACCGCCTTACTTTCCACCATGCGCCGCTTCCTGAAGCTTTTCCTGGTTCTGTTCGTGTTCCCGACCCTGATCGGCGGGGTCGTGATGCTGCTGGCCGGGCGCCCGCTGGTTTTCGAGCTCCTCCAGCGCGGGACCTCGTACAAATTCCCGCACGTGAAGTGGATCATCACCCAGGACCTCGCACGGTGGCGCGAGGACCGGAGCCGGGCCCAGCCGGTGTTGCTCGACGCGCGTACCGCGGCTGAATACGAGGTCAGTCACCTCCAGGGTGCCCGGCAGATGGATCCCTACCGGCCCAGCCTGGCTGGCCTGAACCGCTTTCCCAAGGACACCCCCATAGTGGTGTATTCGTCGGCTGGGTACCGGGGGGCTCGGGTGGCCAGCTGGCTGGGGGAACAGGGGTACCCAAACGTGTATAACCTGGGCAGTAGCCTGTTCCAGTGGGCTAACGAGGGTCGCCCGATCTACCAGGGAGACCGGCCGGCCGAGGTGGTGCACCCCTATGACGGCCGTTGGGGCTGGGGATGGCTCCTGGAGGGTAAATACCGGGCTCAGGCACCCCCCGTGGAGAGGCATTCTGCTGCCCCCTGAGGCTCGGAAGTCGGTGCCAGGCTGTCGGTTTGGCTTCAATCTTGCTATATTCAAGGTCGTAAGACTCGCGACCTGGTCTCCAGGTCTTAGTTCAACCCTTAGTTTGGTAACTTGTGGCAAGTAGATCACGAAGGCATCCTGCAGCTCACACCCCTAGCTTCCGCCGTTCCCCTGGTCGTTCAATGCAGTCGCACCGCGATTGGCTCCTCGCACAGCACGGCTCAGTTTGCGCATACTGCGGAACCGAGACCCCTGACAACGCGATCACCCTCGATCACGTGCGCCCGCGCCGAGGCCAGACGGCTTACGACCGTCCGGACAACCTCGTCCTGGCATGCAAGGACTGTAACGCTGCGAAGGCCGACACTCCGCTGGTGGCGTTCCTCATGCAGCGCCGGGCCCGGGGGGTCTTCCTCCTGCACTACGGAGAGCATCTCTCCGAGCCGATCAGGGAACTGGTGAGACAGGCCTCCGAAAGGCCTATCGTCGCGAAGGACTGAAGAGCAAAAGGGCGGCCCTGAGAGGCCGCCCTTTCAATTTTCGGTATTAGTCGGGATCAGGAGTCGGGGGCCAGGTTGCGGCGATGGTCAACTCGCCTGGCTACGGCAAAAGCTTCAACACGGAGGGCACGGAAGACACGGAGAGCACGGAGGACGTTGAAGATCGCGCGGGAGGATTTTTGGTCAACAGCACACCGTTCAGTTTCGAGTACGAGCTCTGTTGGTGTGCAGTTGAACAAAAACATGTCCCCGGAAACCGATGTCGGGCTGCAAACGGAGGCCTCCGTGTCCTCCGTGCCCTCCGTGTTAAAGCCTTGCGGAGTGTCGGACTACCTCGATGCCCGCCAGCTACGCCTCGTCTCCCGACTCCCGACTCCCGACTCCCGGCTCCCAGCTCCCAACTCCACTACCCCTGTCCCTTCCCAGCAGCCGACACTGTTTCGAGCGGCGCTTTCTTGCTGCCTGACAGCAGGGTTTCGCTGACGATCCGGCTCTGCTCGGCCGAGTGGGCTGCCGGGTAGCCCTCAGCCGGGCTGGCGCGCTCCGGCCGACCCACGTACTCCAGCTCGGCGCCCGTCGGAAGCAGCTCACGCAGCTTGGGCTCGAGGTACCGCCAGGCACCCATGTTCCGCGGCTCCTCCTGGGCCCAGACGATTGTCTTGGCTCCCCGATAGTGACTCAGGACCAGGCGAATCTCCTCCCAGGGAAATGTGTACAGCTGCTCCAGGCGTATGATGGCCGGGCGCCCCTGCTTCATCTTCTCGGCTTCGCCGAGGAGATCGTAATAGATCTTTCCCGAACAGAGCACGACCCGTGAGATCCCCACCGCCTTTTCGGCTGCCCAGGGGTCGTCCAGCACCGGCCGGAACGTTCCCGAGGAGAGATCCTCCAGCCGGGAGCTGGCCTGAGGCAGGCGGAGCAGACTCTTGGGGGTCATGATGATCAGGGGCCGCTGCCTGCTGCGCCGTGCCTGTCGGCGCAGCAGGTGGAAGTACTGGCCCGGAGTAGTGCAATTGGCCACCCTGATGTTCCCCTCGGCGGCGAGCTGGAGGAAACGCTCGAGTCGGGCGCTCGAATGCTCGGGGCCCTGACCCTCATAGCCATGGGGCAGCAGCAGGGTGAGCCGTGTGGTGAGACCCCACTTGGAAAGACCGGCTGCCAAGAACTGGTCTACGATGACCTGCCCACCGTTGATGAAGTCCCCAAACTGCGCCTCCCAGAGTACCAGGGCCTCGGGTGCGGCTGCGCTGTAGCCATACTCGAACCCCAGGGTGGCAAGCTCGGAAAGTGGGCTGTTGTGGAGCTCCATGGGTGCCTGCGCATCGGGCAGCCGCTGGATGGGTGCCCAGGGCGCACCGGTCTTCACGTCATGCAGCACCATGTGCCGCTGGCTGAAGGTGCCGCGCTCGGTATCCTGGCCAGTGAGACGGACCGGGACTCCTTCGGTCAGCAGCGAGGCAAGTGCCAGGGTCTCGGCATGCGCCCAATCGATGCCACCCTCGGGTCCCATCGCCGCTCGACGCCGCTCCAGCTGCTTCTGAAGCTTGGGATGGACCGAGAACCCTTCGGGCCAGGTCAGCAGCTGCTGGTTGAGCGCCATGAGAAAGTCCGCAGGGAGTGCAGTCTCCACATTCTGCCCACCCACCAACGAGGGCTTGGGCGGCTCCTTGAGTGCCGGTCTTCCCGCCCCCATGCTGGCCTTGAAACCCTGCTGTATGTCCACCAGGCGCTGATACGCGTCGGCCGCCTGCCGATCCGCGTCCTCTCTGGTCAGGACACCTGCGGCGACCAGTGCATCCGCGTACCGCTGCCGGACAGGCGGGAGGTTCTTGATCCGCTCGTACATCAGGGGTTGGGTATAGGCCGGCTCATCGCCCTCGTTGTGCCCGTGCCGGCGGTAACCCACCAGGTCGATGAGCATGTCCTGGCGGAAACGGTCGCGATAGGCCATGGACAACCGGACAGCCGAGAGACAGGCCTCAGGATCGTCGGCGTTGACGTGGATGATGGGGATGTCGAACCCCTTGGCCAGGTCGCTGGCGTACCGGGTCGAGCGGGCGTCTTCCATGTCGGTGGTGAATCCGACCTGGTTGTTGGTGATGATGTGGAGGGTGCCGCCGGTCCGGTAACCAGCGAGTGCTCCGAGGTTGAGCGTTTCGGCCACCACGCCCTGTCCCGCGAAGGCCGCATCGCCGTGGATGATGACGGGCAGGGCCACGGTGCCGTCGTGGTGCGCCTCGCGCCCCCGGCGCTGGGTCTGCTTGGCTCGGGCTCCGCCGTCCACTACCGGACCCACAAACTCCAGGTGGCTCGGGTTAGGGGACAGCGTGACGGTGATGGTCTTGCCTTCCTGAGTGACGTAGACCCCGTCCGCGCCGTGGTGGTACTTCACGTCTCCGGTGCCGCCCTCAGGTGTGAGTTGCCCCGCCTCGACGTGGCGTCCTCCTTCGAACTCAGCGAAGATGGTCTCGTAGGGCCGCCCCACTGTATGGGCCAGCACGTTGAGCCTGCCGCGATGCGCCATTCCCAGCACCACATCCCGGCCGCCGGCGGCGGCCGCGTGCTCGATGGTGTGATCGAGCATGGGCACCAGCATGTCCACCCCCTCGATCGAGAAGCGCTTCTGGCCGAGGTACGCCTTGTGGAGAAAGTGCTCCAGGGCCTCCACCTCGGTCAATCGGCGAAGCAGCCAGCGCTGCTGGTCGGCCGTGGGCGGCTTGCGATAGGCGCCGGACTCGATCTTTTCCCGCAGCCAGACGCGCTCCTCATGGGTCGAGATGTGCTCGATCTCGTACGCCATGGTGCCGCAGTAGGTCGCCTGGAGATAGGGCAGCGATTCGGCCAGGGTTTG
>DATBSM010000195.1:0-26968 GCA_036559785.1 Gemmatimonadales bacterium | reverse complement strand
TGATCTCCCGAATCACCTTGGTCCAGGAGGAGGCGCGCTTGGCGTCGGTGATGGCCTTTTTGCGCTTGATCTGCTTCCATTTGCTATGGCCGGCCATGGCCGAGCTCCTTCAGCTACGTGAGGTTTACAGGGCGATGCGGGATTTTCTGCGGCCTGCGGAAACATAAGGGCCGCACCCGCTTGCGGCAACGCACCGGGCCAGCTAAGCTCACCGTCTATGTCCTCTCTAAGACTTTCATTCAGCGTAGCTTGCGCCCTTCTCCTCGGGTGTGGTTCGGACTCTCCCCAGCCCAAGCCGCCCGACACGTTTGCGGTTTTCCCTAACCTCCCGCTGCCCCCGAATTCCAAGTTCGTGTCCCGTGCCGGAAGCGCGGACGCGCTGCAGCTCACCCTGTTCAGCTCCAGTAAAGCTGACGCGGTCACCGAGTACTATCGCAACCAGCTGAGCGCGGGGAAGTGGCGGCTGGTGAGTGATGTAAAGACCCCGGATGGCTCGGTGGCACTTTACGCCGAACAGGACGGCCCCCCGTTGTGGGTGCGCATCTGGCCTACCAGCGACAGCGCGGGAACGATGGTCGAGTTGGCCGGGGCCCTGGTCGGGAAGGGGATGGGGAAACCAACGGGGACGGACTCGGCTCGGTCTGGCGCAAGGAAGGCTCCCAAGCCGAGCAAGTAGGAGTCAATCTGCGTCCAGCATATCCACAAAACGTAACCAGCGAGGATAGAAATACAGGTCCACGAATCCCGTGGGTCCGTTGCGGTTCTTGGCCAGAATCAGTTCGGTAGCGCCTTCGACTCCCTGCGCCGGCCGGTACATCTCCTCCCGATAGATGGTCAAAATCACATCCGCACTCTGCTTGATGGCCCCGAGCGACCCGAGATCGTCGAGTATCGGTCTGGGATCGGGACGGTTGGCCCGGAGGTAGGGCAGCTGTGCGATCACCAGCACGGCCACGTCTCGCGCTAACGCAAGTGCCTTGAGTGCCCGTACGGCCAGAGCCACCCTTTCTTCCAGACGAGCCGCCGAGCGCGGTGGAGTGGTGAGCTGGAGCGAGTCGACGACCAGTAGCCGGCGCGGCGGAACCATGTCGAGCGCGTCACTCACTTCCGCGAAATCAGCGCCGAGGAGCGGTTTCACCAGCAGGGGGATGCTGCGCAGACGGACCGCCGCGGCGCCGACGGCGGCTCGGGCCGCATCATCGAGACGACTCTGTCGGAGATCGTCCACCGCGACCCGCGACTCCAGCGAAAGCGCCCGTTCCATGACCCGCTCCGGGCCCATTTCGCCAGAGAAGTACAGCGTCGGCGTGCCGGCGCTCGCGGCCCTGATTGCGATGCCCAGCGCCAGGGCCGACTTCCCGCTGCCCACGTCGCCGGCCAGAATCACCAAGTCCCGTCGCCGCAGTCCCCCAGCCAGCAGACGATCGAGGGAAGCGAAGCCGGTTGGGACCGTATCGCCATCGGGTGTCCCGCCCAGGCGGTCGTCGATCTTCCCCACCAGCTTCTCCAGGATGGAAACGGGAGCCCGATCGGTCTTCTTAGAGGGGCGCGGCATGGCGGAGTATAAGCGGGGAAGCGGGGAAGCCGCTGTTCGCTACTTTCCTTCCCCGCCTCCCCGCTTCCCCGTTTCCCCGCTTATCGCCTTCCGAGCCTGCCTGGCCGCCAGCGCTACTGCCTCTCCTGCCTCCGCACCTCCGGCCTCCCGGGCGGGCGCCACCAGCTGGCTCAGCACCTGGGCGGCGGTCTCCGGCCGAAGTTCGCGCAACTGGCTCACGGCGGCACCGAGCGCGCGCCTCAATGGCGGCGGCATGGTGAGGCTGGACAGGCGGCGCTCCAGGGCCTGCACCCGGCGGCGCTGTGCCCGCTCGGGCGGTGGCGGATCGAGTAGCAGATCTTGAGCGACCCGGACCGTCAGCCAGAGAGCAAAGATTCCCCCACGTTTGGGCCCCCTCCCGACCTGGGGCAATAGCGCCAGCAGCGCGCTCTCCGCCGGATCCCAGCCATTCACCGCAGCCTCCGTCCGAGGGCCTCGTGGACTACGGCCGGCTCGATTTCGACCAGGCACCGGTGGTGCCCAAGCGGGCAGCGCGGGCCACCCTGCGAGGTACAGGGCCGGCAGGGCAGGGGTAGCTCCAGCACGGTGGCCGCTCTGGTGTAGGGGAAGAAGCCAAAGGCCTCGACTGTGGGGCCGAACAGGGCCACGACCGGCGTCCCCACTCCTGTCGCCATGTGCATCACACCGGTGTCGCCTGAGACAAGCACGCGCGCCCGCTTGAGCAGCGCCCCGGTAGCCTGCAGTCCAAAGGCGCCTGCCGCGTTCGCAACCCTGGCTCCTGCGCCATCCGAAAGCGATGCAGCGAGAGCTGCATCGCCGGGACCGCCCACGATGACCACGGCCAGGCCGTCCTTGAGCGCACTGCCCATCAACCTCCGCCAGTGCTCCAATGGCCAGCGCTTGGTGGCGTGCGCCGCCCCCGGTGCCAGGGCCACGATGTGGGGCTCGGCCTCGAGCCCCACCGAGCCCAGCCAGTCCCCAACCTGCTCGGTAGCCTCGGGGCCCACGAAGAATTCGGGTGCCGAGCCGTCGGGCGTCACCCCCAGGTCGCGCACCGCGGAGAAATAACGCTCAGGTACCGGCCGCCGATCTCGGTAGCGGTTCCGTTTGCCACGAATCAGCAGAGCGCGTGCCCAGCGGTGTTTGGGATAACCCCGCCAGCGGCCAGGCACCAGCACGCGAAGTACCCGGCTCCGCAGGTTGTCATGGAGGTCGAGCAGGTGGGTGTACTCATCTCCCCGGAGCTCGGCGGCAAGGCGGAGCAGCGAGCCACCCGGCGCCAAGCCGATCACCCGGCTCACGTTCGGGTTGTGACTGAGCAGTGGAACGAACTCCCGTTTGGTGAGCACCGTGACTCGTGCGCCGGGATAGGTGTGGCGGATAGCCCGCAGGAGCGGGGTGGTGAGCAGGATGTCGCCAATCGAGCTGAAGCGAACCGCAAGAATGTTCGGGGAGGTGGAAGCGTGGGGCACGGGGAGAAGGTACAGCGTATGTTTAGAGCATGCCACGTCCCAAGAGCATTCTTTGGGTGGATGATGAGGTCGAGAGTCTCACATCTCACATCCTGTTCCTCGAAGAGCAGGGCTTCGCCGTCGAAACCACGACTCACGGAGACGATGCCCTGGTGCTTCTGCAGCGCCAGCCCTATGGGGTCGTCCTGCTCGACGAGCAGATGCCCGGACGGCGCGGATTGGAAATCTTCCAGGCCATCCGAGCCATCGACCACTCGATGCCGGTGGTCATGGTGACCAAGAGCGAAGAGCCTGAGACGCTGAAAGATGCAATCGGGGTCGAGATCTCCGATTATCTCACCAAGCCGGTGAATCCGCGTCAGATCCTCTCGGTAGTCACCCGGCTGCTGGAGGGCGACCGGATCCGGCAGCAGCGGCTCTCGAGAGACTTTGCCACCCGCTTCCGGGAGCTCGAGGCCCGGCGCGGTGGTCCCCTGGCCTGGCGGGAGTGGGTCGAGGTGGTGGTTGAGTTGGCCGAATGGGAGGTCCGGCTGGGCCAGGCGGACGAGCCCGGGCTGCAGGACGCGCTGCGCACCCTGCAGGACAGCATGCGCCAGGATTTCGCCCGCTACCTGCAGCGAAACTATGCCAGCTGGCTGCATGAGGGCGACACCGACCGGCCTCCGCTGTCGGTGGATATCGGCGCCGAATTCCTTCGCCCGGTCCTCGACATGCACGGGCGGGCGATGCTGGTGGTGGTGGACTGTCTCCGGCTGGATCAGTGGGCGATGATCCGGCCCTTGATCAGTGCGCGATTCGACATCGAGACCGCGCACTATTTCTCGATCCTTCCCACTGCCACTCCGTTTGCCCGGAACGCCATCTTCAGCGGCCTCTTTCCCGCCGAGATCAAGGCCCGCTACCCCAAGTGGTGGCACGACAACGAAGAAGCCAGCCTCAACTCACACGAGGCGGAGCTGCTTACCGAGCACCTGCGCGAGCTCACCGGCCGCCAGGTACCGGTCCATTACGAGAAAGTCTTCACCGCGTCGGATGGCGAGGGACTGCTCAAGCGGCTGCCGGCGCACCTCGCACAGGACGGGGTAACCGCGCTGGTCTTCAACTTCATCGATCAGCTCACTCACGGCCGCACCGAGAACTCGACCCTCTTCGAGGTCGCCCGGGACACCTCCGCGCTTCGAAACCTCACCCGCACCTGGTTCGAGCGCTCTCCACTCTGGGATGCGCTCCGGGAGGCCGAGCGCCGGGGAGTGCCGGTGTTGCTGACCACGGATCATGGCTCGATTCACTGCCACACTCCGGCGACGGTGTTCGCCAAGCGTGATACCACCTCGAATCTGCGCTACAAGTTCGGCGAGGATCTTCGCGCCCAGGACCCGGAGTCGGCTCTGGTGGTGGATGATCTGGCCAGCTTCGGGCTGCCGGCCAGGACGCCGGGCACACGATTGCTCCTCGCCACCGGGGATCGCTTCTTCGTTTATCCCACCAAGCTCCGGGAATACCAGGCTCGCTATCGCGGCGCATTCCTACACGGAGGGGTCTCGCCCGAGGAGGTGCTCCTGCCAATCGCTCTGCTCACTCCGCGGCACGGCTGAAGGTGCGCGCCGAGCTCCGGCTCCTGCGGCTGGTTACCCCTTACCGGGCCCTGCTCGGGTTCGGACTCCTGACCACCCTGCTGGCGTCCCTGCTCGATGGCTTTACGCTGGTGATGCTGGTCCCGCTGCTGAAGCACCTGTTCGGGACCGCCGGCAGCCTCCGGGCCGGCTCCACCCAGCTGGAGGCCCTGATCGACCGGCTGGTAGACCCACTGGTCGCCGGCCTCACGCCCGGACAGGCAGCCGGCCGCCTGGTAGTGCTGCTGGTGATCGGACTCGTGCTCAAGAACACTATGAGCTATGCCTCCACCCAGCTCTCGGTCCGCACCCAGGAGAGCCTGGTGCGCGACCTGCGCACCAAGCTGTTCAGCCACGTTCTCACGCTGGACCTAGGGTTCTTTCAGCGCACCCGGGCCGGCCAGCTCATCTCGGGAATCATCACCGAGGTGGACCAGACCAAGACGGCCATTTCGGCTTCTTTGCTGTCGTTCTTTCAGAATCTCGTCGTGGTCGCGGTCACGTTGTTCATCTTGAGTCAGATCTCGCTCCGGCTGACCCTGCTCACGCTGGCGTTCGTTCCTTTTCTGCTACTCGGACTTCAGGCGCTGCTGCGGCGGCTGCGGAGTCACGCCCGGGCCCGCGCCCACGAACGAGGCGAGATCACCGCAACGGTTAGCGAGCGGCTCGGAGCCATACGGCTGATCAGGTCCTACGGAGAGGAGGGACGGGAGACCTCACGTTTCAATGCGCAGGCGGACCGCTACCGTAAGCGGGTGATACGCACCCAGCGATTTTCCTCGCTCACCAGTCCGGTGACCGAGGTGTTCTCCGGGTTTCTGGTGATCCTGATCATCTGGGCCGGCACCAAACCCGGGCTAGTGGGTCTGACCGCGCCGCTTGCACCCGAGACCATCATCGTATTCCTGCTGGCGGCGCTGAAGCTCACCTCGCCACTCAAGACCATCGCCTCGTTCCCGGCCACCATGGCCGTGACCATGGCCAGCGCTGAGCGGGTTTTCGATTTCCTCGATGAACCCTCCACTGAGGTAGACCGGCCTGGTGATGAGACTGCCAAGTTCGACCGCGAGATCGTGTTCGACCGGGTCTCGTTCCGGTATGGTGACGGCGATCTGGTCCTGCGAGACGTCTCCTTCAATCTGGGAAAGGGTCGCATCGTCGCGCTGGTCGGCCCCTCCGGAGCAGGGAAGACGACGATCGCCGACCTGGTTCCGCGCTTCCACGACCCCACCATCGGACAGATTCTGATGGACGGGGTGCCGCTTACCCGGATCGGCCGGCGATCACTCAGGGCACTGATGGGCGTCGTGAGTCAGGACACCGTACTGCTCAACGACACCGTTCGTGGCAACATCGCCTATGGCTCGCACGCTGCTACTGCACAGCAGGTCGAGGCCGCGGCGGAAGCGGCTAATGCCGCCGCATTTATCGCTGAGCTCCCCCAAGGGTACGACACCATGCTGGGCGAGCGGGGGACCCGGCTGTCGGGTGGGCAGCGCCAGCGAATCGCGATCGCCCGCGCGCTGTTGCGCGATCCACCGATTCTCATTCTGGACGAGGCCACCAGCGCTCTCGATACCGAATCGGAGCGGCTGGTGCAGCAGGCCATCGAGCGTCTGATGCGGGAGCGAACCGTGCTGGTCATTGCCCACCGGCTGGCGACGGTGCGCGACGCCGACGAGATCGTGGTCCTGGATGCGGGACGTATAGTGCAGCGCGGCAGCCACGAGGAGCTGCTTCGTACCGGGGGGCTTTATCGCCGGCTACACGATCTCCAGTTCCGGGGCGAAGAGCCAGCGGTCACGGCGGAGCTGTAGCAAGTCGACCCTCAGGAAGCCTATTCGCTGCCAGATAATGGCGGTACATGCGCAGGTACTCCTCCGCCATGGCCGTGTGGCTGAACCATCGCTCGGCGCGGCGGCGGCAGGCATGCGGATCGCAACGCTCGATCGACGATCGGAGTGCTACCAGCTCATCGAGGGAATCTCCCAGGGCACCGACATCATTCGAGACCACCTCCGGCAGCGCTCCTCGCCGGGTGCCCAGCACCGGCGTTCCGCTCATCATCGCCTCCACCAGGGTCAAGCCGAAGGGCTCATCCCACAGCGCGGGCATCCACAGGCACCGGGCGCCGGCGAGCAGCGCTGTCTTTCTCTCGCCGTCCACGCTGCCGACGAACCGAATTCGCCGGCTCAGGCTGGGCCGCCAGCCGCCGGCCACGACAATAGGTCGCCCGCTGCGCTTGGCTCCCTGGATTGCCCAGCGGTACCCTTTGACCGTATGAAGCCGGCCGAGGAAGAGATCATAGTCGGCCTTCTCGGGACGAAAGGTGAATTCCGAAGGATCCACGCCGTTATACACGAACGCGGTGCCGCCGTGCCGGCGCGCGTGATCCGCACTGACGAAGATGGTGTTGGAGAGCGGTCCCCTTCCAGGACCGTAATTGCCGTGGAGCGTGAACACGTGCGGATGGTCGGGAGGCACGCGGAGGGGGCCATGAGCATGGAGAATCTCGACGGAACCGGGCAGGGAGGGGGTAAGGTCGAAGCCGGTCCGAGCGATCTCACGCGGATCCAGCGGGACCAACTCCGCCCCGGCGACGCGGGACCCGGCGGGCGCGAGCACGGTTACCCGATGACCCAGCTCCCCCAGTCCTCGTGCCAGCCACACCACTACGCGCTGGGTGCCGCCGTAACCCTCCACCGGCAGGCGACTATGGGTGTAGAGGGCGATGTGCATTCGGGATCAATGTACCGGCGGACAGCGCCTCTGGCCAACGGGACGTCAGCCGGATGAGCGCATCCGTCATGCAGGTGCTCCACCAGGGCGGCGGAGCCGGCTCGGTGACCTCCACGCTGCATCTCAGTTTGGGTCTGGCACGCGGGGGGCTGCATGTACGCTTCGTGTGTCCCCCCGGTTCCGAAGTCGAGGCTCTTGCCCGAGCCGGAGGCCTCGAGGTGCATCCGCTCGCGCTCGAGCCGCACCGGCGGCGGGACAATGCGGCCAGGCTCGCCGCACTGCTCGACCGGTATCCAGTGGATCTGATCAATTCCCAGAGCGCCCGAGATCGTGAGGCGCTCACCTGGTTAGCCCTTACCCGCCGGCTGCCGGCACCTCTCGTCGTTACCCGCCGGCAGATGCCGCGCACGTTCTTCCTCGAAAACTGGCTGATGAGTCGGATGGCCGCGCAGGTCGTCGCGGTCAGCCGAGCCGTGGGGGACGCATTGATCCGGCGGGGCACGCCGAAGCAGAAGCTGACCGTGATTCCCAACGGAGTCGTCACGGCGCGGATCGATGTGCCGGTGAGCGATGCATCCATTGGGGAGTGGAAAGCGCGGATCGGCTGGGAGCCGGAACGGCGTACCATCGGCATTGTCGCCCGCCCCAAGGATCAGGAGGTGGTACTGCAGGCGCTGCCGGACGTCCGGACGCCGGTGCGGCTGGTATTGGCGGGCGTGGAGCCGCAGAGCCGGCTTGGTCGGCTCGCAAGGAATGTGGCGGATCCCCACAAGGTGGTCTGCCTTGCATTCACTCCGGAGGTGCGCCCGCTGTACGATCTGCTGGATCTGGTCATGCTTCCCTCAGAATCCGAGGGGCTGTCTCAGGCGTTGCTGGAGGCCATGGCGCTGGGCAAACCGGTGATCGCGTCGGCCTCAACCGGCAATCTGGACCTGGTGACGGATGGAGAAGACGGCCGGCTCGTGTCTCCGAAAACGCCCAGGGCCTGGGCTGCCGCCATCGACGAGCTGCTCACCGATGCCGGGCTTGCCCGACGCCTCGGGACCGCGGCCCGTCGGACCGCCCGCGAGAGTTTCGGGCTCGCGCGCACGGTATCCCGGACGACTCAGCTCTACGAGTCCCTGCTTCCGGGTCGGCCAAGGCGCGTTTGACACTTGCTCCCGTCCGGGAGATCAGGGCAAATTCTCCCATCCTCGAATCCGCGCTCCCGGAGCAATCCCGTGGTCAAGGTGTCCGGCTTCACCATTGTCCGTAACGCCGTCAAGCTCGATTTCCCTCTCGAAGCCAGTATCCGTTCGATCCTCCCGATCTGCGATGAAGTCGTGGTCAACGTCGGCCGGTCGGATGACAACACCCTCGAGGTGGTGCGTTCGATCGGGGATCCGAAGATTCGGATCCTGGAAACTGAATGGGACATGACGAGACGGAACTGGGTATTCGGGGACGAAACCCTGAAGGCGATGCGGGCCTGCCGGTTTCCCTGGGGGGTCTACATCCAGGCCGATGAGGTTTTGCATGAGACTGGCGCGCGTGAGCTGTACGAGGCCATCCAGCGGAACGATGCCGATTCTCGGGTCGAGGGCCTCCTGGTTCGGTACCTCCACTTCTATGGGGGCTTGGACACGATCGCCACGCATCGCCGCTGGTACCGTCGGGAGGTCCGGGTCGTCAGGCTCGACCCGGCACTCGACATTCGACCCTACCAGGGAGCTCAGGGTTTCCGGGTCGGTCCGGAGCTCAGGAAGATCCGGAGTCGCCTCACGGGTGCAGTCATGTACCACTACGGTTGGGGGCGCCCGGCCAGGGCCATCCACGCCAAGCGAGAGGTCACCCGGGGATTTTTCCCCGAGAAGCAGCCTGAAGGGACGCCGCTCCTGCCATGGATTCCACTGCTACGCCCGTTTCACGGTCAGCACCCGGCAGTGGCACGGGAGTGGGTGGAGCAGCGGCGGAACGATCCGGAGCGTCGCGTTGCTCCACGCCGCCTTCGGCTGCTGCACCTTCGGTTCTATATCTCGCACGTCATCGAACGGCTCACCGGAGTGCGGGTCTTCGAGTTCCGCAACTACAAGCGGGTTTAAGACCTGATCAAAGCGGGTAGGGCTGCCGGCTGAGGAGGAGCTCCAGCCGATGCGCGTAGGTATGAGCGGCGTGGACATGAGCCATGCCCGCGGCGGCGATATTGGCTCTTCCAGCGTGGTCAGCCAGGTAGTGCCGAACCAGATCGACCGCATCCGCATTTGAGTCATACCAGACGCAGTGTTCACCTCCTCGGGCGAGCCGGTTGACGTCGGGCACCTGGGGACCGAGATAAAAGCCACCGCATCCCAGGACTTTCCAGAGCCGATTCGAAGTGCACGCCTGGGCGCTCCACTGCTGCTCGGTGGCATTTGCTCCCAGCGAGATCGAGGCGCCGCGCACGACCTGGGAGAAGCGACGCCCGCGGATCGCTCCGCCCACCACTGGAAGGTCCGTGTCGGCCTCCCAGCCGGGTCCGCGGATCTGAAGGTTGCAGGTCTCCGCCACGGCCCGGAGCAGCTCGTGGCGATAGCGATACTGTCCCGACCCGACGAAGGATGCATCACACCGGTAGCCACCTGGGACGTAGCTCGCGGGTACGTCGAAGGTGGGGTCACAGCCCTGCGGGAGAAACTGGACCGAGGAGAGCCCCGCCTCGGTGTAGAGCTCGATCTGAGACGGGCAGGTGACGAACACGGATTCGGCGGCCCGGCCGAGCCGAAGGATGCGCTCGGCGGGGCGGTCGACCAGGTCGAAGAACCAGAGGGCCGACTCTCGCCGATGGGTCACGGCAGCCAGCGTCTGGTCATCGAGGGGGGCGGCGTAACGGGTGAGCAGGATCGTGTCGGCTGCGAAGCGATCGATGCGCCACTGGATAACCCTCCCGGCAAGCGTCCCGAGAAGCCGGCAAGTACCTGGCACGTCGATCAGAAGACAGCGGTGCCCCAGGCTTCTCGCGCCTCGGGCGATGGCCGCCTCGGTCCGGTGAGCTCCACCCGCGCCGAAGATCACGATTCGTTTCATCCGGCTTCTCATGGTCATGGGGCGCGAATAAGTTGTCGCGCACCAGTATCATCACCGTCGATGTGCCGGGCAAGCATCTGACCCTGCGGAGGACACATGCCGGTACCCGTGTCTATCGTGATCCCGACCCGGAACGAAGAGGCACAGATCGCCGAGTGCGTTCGGGACCTGGGGTGGGCGGATGAAGTGCTGGTGGCCGACGGCGGGTCCAGTGACGCCACCCTGGCCTTGGCCCGTGAGGCGGGCGCGAGAGTGCTGGAGAACGCCGGTGCCACGATTGCGGCGCAGAGGAACGCAGCCATCGAGCGCGCCCGCAACAGTTGGGTCTTCGCGCTGGACGCGGATGAGCGCTTTACCGAGGCGCTGTGGAATGAGGTGGCGCTTATAGTCGCTGCCCCGCGGCACGACGCCTACCGAGTGCGCCGGCGCAACTTCTACCTCGGTCGGGAGCTGACCCGGGGCCACTGGGGGCACGACTGGGTGACCAGACTCTTTCCTCGCGAGCGGCGCTTTGTGAATCGCCGGGTCCACGAGCATCTCGAGCCATTACCCGATGTTGGCTGGCTCAGCGCTCCCTTGCTCCATATTCCCTATCGCGACCTCCAGCACCAGCTGGACAAGATGAACCGGTTCGCCCTCTGGGGTGCGGAGGACCTCTACGAGCAGGGACAGCGGGCGAGTGCCTGGGGCCTTCTCACCCGTCCGGTCGGCCGCTTCCTCAAGGCCTATTTGCTCCAGGGGGGCATCGCCGACGGGCGACCGGGTCTGGTGAGCTCGATGCTTGGGGGCTACACCGCCTTTCTCAAACAGGCGCATCTCTGGGCACTCGAGGCGGCGCGGAGGACTCCTCCACGAACTTGACTCCAGGTTCATGGTCACACATGCGAATTCCCGTTCAGCTTCTCCTGACCTACGACTTCCCTCCCATCGGCGGGGGCATCGCCCGCATGATGGGCGAGCTGGCCAAGCGTTATCCGCCGGGGTCTCTGGTCGTGTCGACCGGCCAGCACCCGGGCAGTGCTGAGGTCGATGGTGTCCTGCCCAACAGGGTCGATCGCGTGGAGATGCCCAGTCGCCGGCTGCGGACGGTGCAGGGGTTGCTGCGTTGGTCTCATCGGGCAGTTAAGCTGGCGGGCTCCGTTCAGCCGGAGTTTGTCTGGTGCGGCAATCTCAAGCCGGCCGGATACCCCGCCCGCTGGATCCGGAGGCGGCTGGGTGTCCCGTATGGAATTGTGCTGTACGGGACCGATCTCCTGCTGCTGCGGCATCGTATCCGCCACTCCGCCCTGAAACGCGCCGGTGCGCGCACCTTGATCGGATCGGCCTCGGTGCTGGTGGCCATCAGTCGCTGGACCCGGGACGAGGCCTTATCGTTGCTGGAAGAGCTGGGATTGAACGGGAAGGATATCGATGTGCGGCTTCTCCCGCTGGGGGCCGATCCCGAGCACTTTCGGCCTGGAGTCGATCCATCGGCTGTTCGGGCTCGGTATGGCCTGGTAGAGGGCCGCTGGTTGCTGACCGTCGCACGCCTGGCGGCGCACAAGGGGATCGACACGGTGTTGCAGGTGCTCGCCACCCTCCGTGGGGAGTATCCCGACCTGCGTTACCTCGTGGTCGGGCGGGGCGACCGGCTGAGGGACCTTGAAGGTCTGGCGCGGAATCTCGGCGTGACCGACCGGGTCCGGTTTCTGACCGATGTTCCGGATGCCGATTTGCCCGCGCTCTATAACACCGCCGAGATTTACATGGGGCTCTCCCGGCCCGCGGGCCTCATGGTGGAAGGTTTCGGTATTTCGCTCAGCGAAGCATCGGCTTCGGGGATCCCTGTCATCGGCGGGTCGGGAGGCGGTATCCCGGATGCGGTCCGTGATGCGGAAACGGGATTTCTGGTGAAGGCCGAAGGGGCCGACGCTGCGACGGCCGCGGTGCGGAAGCTGCTAGGCGACCGCGAGCTGGGTCGGCGGCTGGGCGCCGAGGGCCGCCGTGCCGTCGAGACCTACTACAATTGGGAGCGAGTGACCAGCGAACTAGCCGGCATCGGTCATCAGTTGGGAGAATCTGCCCGTCAGGAGGTGGCGCGATGAGCATCGAAACAGCTCTCCAACCTTCAACCGGGTCGGACTACGACCAGCAGTACCGGACGTGGCTCGATCACCAGGGCCCGCGGGGACTCGACCTGGACTGGCGCATGCGACACCTGCTCTGGCGCCAACGGGTACTGCTGCGGCGATTTCCCGCCGACCGTAAACGGGTTCTCGATTTCGGGTGCATGGATGGCATCTTCACCTTGCGGCTCCAGCAACTCGGGGCGGAAGCGGTGGGGTACGACATCTCCGCGGCGGCTATTAGCCAGGCCGAGAAGTTCCGTGGAGCGGCACCGCATCCCGTGTTCACTACCGTTCCGCCGGGCCCCGGCCAGTTCGACATGGTCTACTGCAACGAGGTGATCGAGCACGTCCGGGATGATGCTGCGTTCGCGGGGCAGCTGGTTGAATTCCTGGCTCCTGGCGGTATGCTGGTGGGGACTACTCCGGTGGGAAAACACTTCGGGGATCCGGACCACAAGCACCAGTACGACCGTGGCACCCTCGAGCGCGCACTCTCGACCTGGGGCGCCACCAGGATCCGCCGATATTACCGTACGCCGCTCCGCAACCTGCTGCCGTTTCGACAGAAGGGTGCCGCGGTGTTCATCTTTGAGGTCAGGCCGCAGAGTCTTCGGGACGCACGCTGATCGCGTAGGTGGGGCAATTGAGTACGTAGGCGCCATCGATGGGAGACCAGCTCTGGACCGGGGTCATCACCTCTGCCTTGCCCCGCGCGTCCAGCCGAAATACCTGAGGGGCCTGGATCACGCATGACCCGCAGCCCACGCAGCGATCTTCGTCCACCAGCACGCGGAGCCTGCGAATAGGGTGCATACCCTGGCTGATGCCGCCGAGCCGGGTACCGAGCTGGTCGAGAGTGTTGGCGGTGGCCCGGTACCCCGACTCGATCAGTTCCTCGGTCTTGTCGAATGCGAACATCGAGATGTGCTCGACCCGGGGCTGCACCAGCACCAGAGGCGGCCCCTTCCAGTCTCGCAGCTGAGACTCGATCTGGGTCTGCATCACGATCTCCAGTCCCCGGATGTATGTGGCCGCAAAGCCCTGAGTCTCTACTTCCGAGCGGAGGACACTGGTGGCGGCAACGTTGATCGCGAGGATCGGACCCTGGCCCAGCGAAGCGGCCATGCGCACTGGTAGATTCTCGACGACGGCCCCATCGACGTACGCCCGACCATTGATTTCCCGTGGCGGGAAGATTCCCGGCAAGGCGCACGAGGCGGCCACCGCGTCGGCCACCCGGGCCGTGCGGAGACCGGGGAGCCCCCACATAACCTGCATGCCGGAGTGGAGATCGACGGTATTGATCAGGAGCCGGCGCTGGAGGTCGCCAAAGGTGATGTTTCCAACCAGGCTGGCGATAAGGGCTTCAAGCGGTTCGCGACGGTAAAGGGCGGGGGCGAGAAGGCGGCGAAATGCCACGTCCGCACGGGCAACCTGGAAGACGTCCCGGCGGCGAACCAGTCGGGCTCGGGCCTCCATCTTCTGGGCGGGCACCCCGGCAGCCCACGCCGCGGCAATAAGGGATCCGATACTGGAGCCCACAACCAGGTTCGGCACCAGGCCCCGCTCTTCCAGGGCCCGCAGCACGCCGATGTGGGCCAGCCCTTTCAAGCCGCCGCCACTGAGGACCAGGGTAAAGGGGCTATCCGGTATCACATGAGCGCCCTGCCAAAGGTTGCATTCGGATCTGTCCCTGGTTCAAAAATGCAAGAATCGTGCGCTCGGCGCGGTGAGAGCCAACTCCGAAAGGATGTGCCCGGCTCACCCTCGGAACGGGTAACCCAGGACACGGGAGCAGGATGCCACAAAGTGTGCTAGGGCAGCGGCTGCGGCGGGATCGATTCTTTCAGCTGGGGCTTTTCTTCGTGTCGGTAGTGGTGATTGCGGCGGTGTTCGCCCCCTGGCTAGCCCCCCACAACCCGATCACTGGGGACCTCAGGAACGCCTACCTGGTCGGGCCGGGGTCGCGATTCCTCCTGGGGACCGATACCCAGGGGCGCGACGTCCTCAGCCGGGTGCTTTATGGGGCCCGCCTGTCCCTGTCCGTCGGCATCATCTCCCAGTCGGTCTCGGTGACCCTTGGCGTACTACTCGGCCTGTTGGCCGGCTACTACGGCCGTTGGGTCGATGCCCTGGTGATGCGTCTGGCCGACATCACCCTGGCGTTCCCCACCCTTCTCCTGCTCATCGCGGTAGCCGCGGCGGTCAAGCCGTCACTACCGGTCGTCTTCGTCGTCATCGGGATCGTTGGCTGGGCCGGCATGGCCCGCCTGGTTCGAAGCCAGGTTCTGGTCCTTCGCCACTCCGAGTTCGTGCTGGCTGCCCGTGCCCTGGGGGCTCGCGACCGCCGGATTCTGCTGCAGCACCTCCTCCCCAACGTGCGGACCCAGGTGATCATTGCCGCAACTCTGGGCATCGCGGGTGCTATAATGGCCGAGGCGGCGCTCTCCTTCGTGGGACTGGGGGCGCAGCCGCCCACACCGAGCTGGGGGGCTATGGTGGCCGATGGCCGGGACCTGCTGCGGGTGGCCCCCTGGATCTCGTTCGCACCCGGCCTCGCCATCGGCGCCGCAGTGCTCGGCTTCAACCTGGTGGGTGACGCGCTCCGTGAAGCATACGATCCCAAGCTACGAAGCGAGAGGTGAGAGGTGAGAGGTGAGACGGGGGATCCCGGGAAGGGGACGGTGGTGGAGTGCCAGGACCTGGCCTCTCTTCGCGCAGAAGAATTCCCCTGGACCGCCGACACCATCTACCTGAACAACGCCAGCGTTGGTCCGCTGCCGGAGCGAACCCGAAAGGTGCTGGACGAGTTCAACCGCAAGCGAGCCGCCCCCTTCCAACTGCCCGATCGTGAGCTCTTTGCCACCATGGCCGAGTCGCGCCGGCTGGCAGCGGAGCTGATCGGGGCGGTGCCTGAGGAGATTGCGCTTACCATCAACACTGGATTCGGACTGAGCATGGCCGCCCGATCCCTGCCGCTCGGTCCGGGTGACATCGTCCTGGCGAGCGACAAGGAGTTTCCGGCCAACGTCTATCCCTGGATGCTTCTTAAGGACAGCGGCATCACGCTCGAGCTCGCCCCGACGACGGACGAAGGTTGGCCGGACGAAGCCCATCTGCTGGACCGGCTCAGCGACCCTCGCGTCAAGGTACTCGCGGTGTCGCTGGTGCAATTCAGCAACGGATACACGGTGGACCTGGCTCGGCTTTCGGCCGCAACACGAGCCTCAGGGACGTATCTGGTGGTCGATGCTATCCAGGGCGTGGGGCAGCTGCCGGTGGATGTGAGGACAACCCCGGTGGACATCCTGGCGTGTGGCGCGCAGAAGTGGCTGCTCTCGCCCTGGGGCTCCGGCTTCGTGTATGTCCGCCGGGATTTGGTGCGCCAGCTGACTCCGTCGGTTACCGGATGGATGGCGTTCGAAGGCACCGAGGACTTCACCCGGCTTACCGAGTACCGCGATACCCTGCGAGGAGACGCGCGGCGATTCGAGCTGATCACTCTTCCGTATCAGGACTTTGCCGGGATGAATGCCTCACTGGGCCTCCTGCTCTCCGTCGGCATCCCGCGCATCGCCGAGCACCTTCAGGCTCTACACGCGCCGGTGCTGGCCTGGGCAGCGCGGCACGGGGTGCGTGTGGTCTCACCGGGGGATGGACGGGGTTCGGGAATTCTCTGCGTGCAGCCGCCTGATGTGGGCGAAGCGTTTCGGCGGCTCAAGGGAGCGCGGGTCATCGCCAGCATGCGCGAGGGCGCAATTCGGCTCAGCCCCCATGTCTACAATACCGTGGACGAGATGGAGCGAGTCGTCGACATATTGGGGGAGTCATGACCGCGTTTACCGAGATGCTGGCGTCGGGCTACGGGACCAGCGAGCCCTCGTTGGTCCTGGGCGCGGCACTGGAGGGATCGCAGATCCACCAGGAGCCGAAGGTTCGCCTTCCGCTTGCGATGGCCAATCGGCACGGACTGGTAGCAGGCGCCACCGGCACGGGAAAAACCAGGACGCTGCAGCTGCTCACCGAACAACTCTCGGCTCAGGGTGTCCCGGTATTTCTGGCCGACATGAAGGGCGACCTCTCGGGCCTGGCCGTGCCGGGCGAGGGGTCTCCCCGCGTGAGCGAACGATCGAGCCAGATTGGCTGGGAATGGAAGCCGCAGGGCGTGCCGGTCGAGTTTGTCAGCCTTACCGGCGCCCTGGGCGTGCAGTTGCGTGCCACAGTGAGCTCCTTCGGACCGTTGCTGCTGGGCAAAGTGCTTTCGTTGAACGAAACCCAGACCAGCGTCCTCACTATGGTATTCAAGTACGCGGACGATAATCGGCTTCCGTTGCTCGACTTTCACGACCTGAGAGCAGTGCTTCAATTCCTCGGGTCGGAAGACGGCAAAGCGGCGCTGGCGCAATACGGCGGCATGTCCAGCGCATCGGTGGGCGTCCTATTGCGGAAAATGATAGAGCTCGAATCACAAGGGGCGGAGCGGTTCTTCGGCGAGCCTGAGTTCGATGTGAAGGACCTGCTGCAGGTGGCGCCCGATGGCCGTGGCGTGGTTACCTGCCTGGAGCTGCCCGACGTCGCGGACAGACCCAAGCTTTTCTCGACCTTCATGATGTGGCTGCTGGCCGAGCTGTATCACAACCTGCCTGAGGTTGGAGACCTGCCGAAGCCGAAGCTGGTCTTCTTCTTTGACGAGGCTCACCTGCTCTTCGACGATGCGCCGAAGGCGTTTCTCGACCAGATCGAGCAAGTGGTTCGACTGATCCGCTCGAAGGGCGTCGGAGTATACTTCGTAACCCAAACTCCCAAGGATGTGCCCGAGGGTGTGCTCGCGCAGCTGGGCAATCGCATCCAGCACGCGCTCCGTGCGCACACGCCCGACGATGACAAGGCGCTCAAGGCCACGGTACGGACCTTTCCCAAAACGTCCTTCTATGACCTGGGCGAGACACTCACGTCGCTCGGGATCGGCGAGGCGGTGGTAACCGTGCTCAACAGTCGCGGGACCCCCACCCCCGTTGTCGCAACCCGCCTCATTCCCCCGGGGTCCCGCATGGCGCCGCTGACGGCGGAAGAGTTACAGGCTGACATCAGGCAGTCGGGCCTGCTGACGGAGTACGGCACGCCGCTGGACCGCGAGAGCGCACGCGAGATCCTGGCCGCGCGTATGGAACGCACCACACCTCCGGCCGCGCAGCGAGCACCGGAGCGCTCGGCGGAATCGGAACCGGACAGAACAATGGGGGAGATGGCCCGGGACGCGGTATCCTCGCCGGTGGGCAGAACGGTGGTGAGAGAGGTCATGCGCGGTCTGTTCGGGTTGCTCGGAGCCAAGCCGCCACGCAGCACCAGCAGCCGGCGGAGACGCTGGTAGGATCAGCGTTCGAGGACCAGGCGGACGTAGTTCTTCTTTCCCTTCCGCAAGATGACGAAGCGCCCCTCAGGTGGTCCCTGCAGCTCGTCCTCGTCCAACACCTTGTCCGCGGTCTCGATCGGCTCGTCGTTCACATAGAAGCCCTTGCCCTGGATACCTCTCCGAGCGTCTGCCTTCGATGTGGCAAGGCCGCTGGCCACGAGCAGCTCCACCACCGAGAGATCGCGTAGCTGGCTCCGGGGCACGCGCCGCTCCGGAACATCGCCCAGTTCGGCGTCCCCCTTATTGCTGCCACCCCCGAAGAGCTTCCGGCTGGTTTGCATCGCCTGCTCCGCCTCGGCCGCACCATGGACCCGCGCCGTCATGTCTGCTGCCAACAGCCGCTGCGCCGCCCGCTTTCCAGGGTCACCCGCGTGCGTCGCCATGGTTTCGGCGATCTCATCCAGTGACAAGAAGGTGAACAGCTTGAGGTAGCGCTCGACATCGCGATCGTCGGTGTTGATCCAGAACTGATAGAACTGGTACGGGCTGGTCTTGGCCGGGTCGAGCCAAATGTTGCCGACCTCGCTCTTCCCAAACTTGGCGCCCGACGCGTTGGTAATGAGAGGAAAGACGAGCCCGTGAAGCTGCTGCCCTTCGCGCTTGCGGACCAGCTCGATCCCCGCCGTAATGTTGCCCCACTGATCGCCGCCGCCGACCTGCAGCTCGCAGCCCTCGGTCCGAAAGAGATGCCAGAAATCGTAGGCCTGAATCGCCATATAGCTGAATTCGGTGTAGCTGATGCCGCTCTCCAGCCTACTACGCACGCTGTCCTTCTGAAGCATGAATCCCAGCGTGAGGTGGCGGCCGGCTTCGCGGAGAAAGTCCATGAGCGGCAGATCGCGGAGCCAATCCGCGTTGTTCCGGAGCCGGGCGCTGTTGCTGCCGCTGCCGTCGAAGCTGAGGAATCGGGCGAGCTGTGCCCGGATCGCCTGAGCGTTGCGATCGATCTGATCGAGGGGAAGGATCGGCCGCTCGGAGCGCTTGCCGCTGGGATCACCAACCATGCCGGTGCCCCCGCCGATGAGCACGATCGGCGTGTGCCCGAAGCGCTGCAGCCAGGCCGCACCGATCACCGGGACCAGGCTGCCCACGTGCAGCGAGTCGGAGGTCGGGTCAAAGCCGACATACGCCGTAAGTGGGCCTTTTTGGAGCCTTTGAGCTAGGTCAGCGGTGGCATCCTGGAGCAAGCCACGGGCCGCCAGCGTCTCGAGAAGGTCAGGCATAGGCGCCAATGGTACCCGCTGGAATAGAGCCTCGCAATCGGCTAGCTTGCGCACATGACCCACCCGCAGGATCCGATGGATCCTCTGAATACTCATGATCCGCCCGGGAAGGGCTTCCGGCCGTCGCGACTGAAGACTGGCCGGCTGTCTCCGCGGGCGCGCCGCAACATTCTAGTCGGACTCCTCGCGGCGGTGGCCTTTGGGCTCGCCGTGCTGGTGGCGGCTTGGAGCCGGGCCTGTGCCGGGAACACCTGTCCCTCCATCGAGGAGCTGGGTGGCTACGATCCGGATCAGGCCTCCAAGGTTTACGCCGCGGATGGACGGCTGATCACCGATCTTGGGCTCGAGCGCCGAACGGTGATTCCTTTGGGTGAGATGTCGCCCTTTGTGAAAACCGCGTTCCTGGCCACGGAGGACAAGCGGTTCTATAGTCACCACGGCATCGACTGGTACCGGGTGTTCGGCGCCATCAAGACCAACGTCTTTGCGCTCCGGTTCGCCGAAGGCTTTTCGACCATCACGATGCAACTGGCCCGGAACATCTGGGACGAAGACATCAGTGGCACCGACAAGTCGCTCCGGCGCAAGCTTAGGGAAGCGCACGTGGCGCTCGACATCGAGCGCAAGTATCCCAAGGACAAGATTCTCGAGATCTACCTTAACCAGATCCCACTCGGAAACGGCGCCTACGGCGTCGAAGCGGCCTCTCAACGATACTTCGGGAAATCGGTCCGGGACCTCAACGTGGCGGAGGCCGCAACGCTCGCCGCCATCCCGAAGGCTCCCACCCGCTACAACCCGCGCCGAAATCCCAACCTCAACATCCAACGCCGCAACACGGTGCTGAATCTGCTGCGGGATAACCGCCTGCTGAACCCGGAGGACACCGAGCGCTGGAAAGCCTACCCCCTCCTGCTGTCCTCCCATTCCGATTTCAGCGGCGTGGCCGAGTACTTCGTGGAGTATGTGCGCCAGCAGCTGGAGGCCAGATTCGGCCGGGAGCTCTACACCTCGGGATACCGGATCTACACCACCCTCGATCTGGATATCCAGCAGGCGGCCGAGCGGGCGCTGGAGGCGCGGCTGGAGGCCATCGAGAGTGGCGCCGACGGGAAGTTCACCCACGAGACCTACCGTCAGTTCATGGATGCGCGGACCGACAACAGCGACAACAACAGCCGGACCACGACGCCGTATCTCCAGGGGCTGGCCGTGACGCTGGAGGCGAAGACCGGCTACATCCGGGCCATGGTGGGTGGGCGCGACTTCGACGACAGCAAGTTCAATCGCGCCACCCAGGCTTTACGGCAGCCCGGGTCGACCTTCAAGCCGATCGTCTACGCGGCCGCGGTCGAGGCCGGTTACCCGCTGTCGCACGTGATGGTGGATGACCCGCTCACCGTGGACCTCGATCCCACCGAGCCGCCCTGGGCGCCACAGAACTACGATCTGGAGTTCGACGGGCCGATGACGCTGCGGCGGGCCCTCTATCTCTCGCGCAACATCATCGCGATCAAGCTCGGCATGGAACTGGGCGAGCAGGCCGTGATCAGCGAGGCCGGCAAGTTCGGCCTCACCACCCGGGTGCCGGCCTTCCCGTCGATTCACATCGGCTCGGCCGATGTGATCCCGCTGGAAATGATCGCGGCATATACCACCTTCGCGAACCTCGGGTCACGCACCATCCCCAACGGGGTGCTCCGGGTGGAGGACCGCAGCGGCAAGATTGTGTGGCAGCCCGCAGTGCGCTCAGTGGAGGTGATGGACACGCTCCATGCCTGGCTTATGACCGACGTGCTGCGGGACGTGGTGCGTCACGGTACCGCGGTCGGTTCGGTCGGAGCCCGGATCAACTTCCCGGCCGGCGGTAAGACCGGCACCACCAACGACGGCTACGATGTGTGGTTCATCGGCTTCACGCCGGACATGGTAACCGGGATGTGGATCGGGTTCGACCAACCCAGGAAGATCAAGGCCAACGCGCAAGGCGGTGTGCTCGTCGCGCCGGCGTGGAGCGCCATGATGCGGGAGGTCTACGAGCGGCGCAGCCTGCCGACCGCGTGGTCGCGTCCAGCCGGACTCAGCGCGCTCGACGTCGACAAGACCACGGGCTACAAGGCCACGCCGTTCTGCCCCAAGGACGTCCACTATATCGAGTCGTTCATCCCGGGCACGGAGCCGGCGGCGTTCTGCCCGGTGCATTCGCCCTTCGGCTCGATTGGAGTGATGGGCGGCGAGGCGCCGGAGCCCCCACAGAATCCAGCCGGTCCACCCACCGCGCCGGGCGTCGGGGCGCCGAAACCGCCCACCCCTCAGGGCGGGAGCCCCGCGCCTGGGGGTAGTACCGGAGTCATGGGGGGGACCGGGCCGGCGCCCACTCCGCGTCCCTGACATGCGGGCGCGCCGGCTGGCCGCCCGCTGGTTGATTCCCGTTGAAGGCGCACCGATCGAGCGGGGCGCGCTGCTGATCGGACCGCAGGGCAGGGTGCAGGTGGTGGGCCCCGACTCGAGCGTCCCCCGACCGCCTGATGTGCTGGCCGAGGATTTCGGCAACGCGGTCATTCTCCCCGGCCTGATCAATACCCATACCCATCTGGAGCTGACGGGCTTTGCCGGTCAGGTCCGGGAGCGCGACTTTCCTGGCTGGATTCGGCGGCTCAGGGAGCTGAAGACCACCCGCGCGCCGGCCGCGTACGTCGAAGCCGCACGACGTGGATTGGCGGCATGCTACGCCGGTGGAGTGACCACGATTGCCGACACCGGTGATACGGGTGTGGCCCTTCAGGTGCTGGCGGAGTCCGGAGGATCAGGGGTAGCCTATCAGGAAGTCTTTGGCCCCCATGGAGCAGGCCGAGGCCAGTCTGGCCAGTCTGCGTGATCGGGTGGCGGCGCTGGGCCGGTGGTCAGGCGGCCGGGTCCGAATCGGCGTCTCGCCCCACGCGCCCTACAGCGTGAGCGGCCCTCTCTTCCGCGCTGTGGCCGCCTGGTCTCGATCAGAGCACCTGCCTCTGGCGGTGCATGTTGCGGAGTCTGAGGCGGAGCTAGAGCTCGTGGCCAACAGCTCTGGCCCGTTCGCCGAGGCGTTGAGAGCTCGTGGAATACCGTTGCCCCCTGCCTCCGGCCATTCGCCGGTCGCATGGATGGCCGAAAACGGCGTGCTCAGCGAGCGAACCCTGTGCATTCATGCGGTACAGGTCGAGCCGGTGGACATCAACCGGCTGGCGGATTTCGGTGCTGCCGTGGCGCACTGCCCGCTTTCGAACCAGGCCCACCGGCACGGAGCAGCGCCGCTCGGGGCCATGCTCCGGGCAGGAATCCGGGTCGGTATCGGGACCGATTCCGAGGTGAGCGTCGGCCAGCTGGACATGCTGGCGGAGGCGCGCGCAGCCCGGAGCCTGGCCCGACTGAGCGCCGACGCCGTGATCGAGCTCTGCACGCTGGGCGGTGCACGAGCGCTGGGCCTCGCCGCCGAAACCGGTAGCCTGCGCCTCGGTAAATGGGGTGACTGCGTTGTGATACGGGTGAATGAGTCTGGTGAGGAGAGCTCGCCCGCTGAGCTGGTACTCGCCAGCTCTCCGATGGATGTGGGGTTGACCTGCCTGGGTGGGAGGGACGTCTACCGAGCGCTATGAAAATCCAACGTCATGCCGCCATTCTCCGGGTGGTGCGCGAGCGCCGGATCGAAAGCCAGGACGAGCTGCGGGAGGCGCTTGCGGATGACGGGTTCGTGGTAACGCAGGCGACCCTTTCGCGCGACATCCGCGAGCTGGGATTGGCCAAGCTGGCCGATCCCCAGGGAGGCGCGTACTACACCCATCCGCATCGGCCGGCGGTGCGACCCGAACTGGGGCAAGTGCTCCCGGCGCTCCTGGTCAGCGTGGATGGGGTCGGTCCGTTCCTGGTGCTGAAGACGGCCAGCGGCTCGGCCGGGGCGGTAACGGAGGCGTTGGATCAGGCGGGGTGGTCCGAGATCATGGGCACAATCGCGGGCGACGACACGGTACTCGTGATCACCCGAAGCCAGCGTTTACGCGAGGAGATTGCAACCCGGATTCAAAAGCTGGTCAAGTAGGTACTGCAACGGCTGGCTCGAGCGGGATGATGGTTTGAAATTTCCCGCTCGGTGCTAATGGGATGTTGTCTACGGCGTCAACCTCGTAGTGCATGCTATTGCCCAGCCTCTCCGCCAATCTCCGCACGATGGCGGCGGCACTCCCCTGCGTCCACTCACTGGTGGGGACTACCAGCACACGAAGTCGGGTTGGCGCCATCTGCTGCGCTTGCCAGCGAGCTACCTCGGGAAAGGTCTTCAGGATCGCTCCTAAACCGATTCCATAGAGCACTCTACCATCAGGAAGGCGAACGACATGGCGGGTGCGTCCCTGTACCCGGCTCAGCAGGCCCAACCCGCGGCCGCAGCTACAGCGAGACGGCAGCCGGGCAGCGAGATCGCCGAGCCGGTAGCGGATAAGCGGCTGCGCCGTGCAGCTGAGTTGGGTAATAACTACCTGGCCGACCTCGCCGTCAGGAACTCGTCGATCGTGATCATCCAGAATCTCCACAATCTGGATGTCATCGTTCAGGTGTAGTGCCCCGTGAGTGTCCTGGCATTCCCAGGCAACAGGTCCGAGCTCGGCAGTGACGTAGACATCGAGTGGCTTGGTTCCGAATGCCCGTTCCGCCAGCTCCCGGCCACGGTCGCTGATCGGCATGGCGCAACTGTAGACCACTCTGGGCCGGATGTCCGTTATTCCTCGCTCCAGTATCCGCTCGGCGACGAGCTCCAGGCTCACGGCGTAGGCGCTGAACATGTGGGGCTGGGTGCGCCGAAGAATCTCGATGTGCTGGTCCACCGGAAGAAAGCTGGAGACCTGGTAGAGTGGAGGGAGTATTCTCAGCCTCCGCAGGGTTGCCACCGGGCCCCTCGAGGCGACCGTCGCACCGGTGTTGATGTTGAGCTGGGTCTGGAGGATGTCGTGTCCATAGGCACGAAAGATTCGCGCCCATAGTGCCGATACTTCAGCTTGATCGCGGTGGCTCCGGAGGACCCTCAACGGAGTGCCGGTCGAGCCCGAGGTCATGACGGGAAACAGCGTGCCGGCGGGCTCCGTAAGCATCTGCACCGCGGCGGTGGTATGCAGCGTGCCCTTTTCCAGCAGGGGTAAGCGCTCGAGGGTCAGCTCGGTGATCTTGTCGGGCGATAGACCCGCCCGCCTGAAAGCTTCCCTGTAGTGCGGGGTTTGGTGGGCGGCGCGACATAGCTGCCGGAGCCGGCGCTCCCGTAGCTGGGCCAGCTGGCCGGGAGACTTCCACTGCTCGGTTCGGCGGCGGCGGGCGGCGGCCAGCAGATTCCACATGTTGAGCGCTGACATGGTACTAACGTACCTGGCTCAGCTTGCTGGGCCAAATCGAGTTTGTTACGATTCGGGAGCGCTCCATTCGGGGGCGTTTGACTGATTCCCGTATCTCACCATCGCATATCTGGAGAGCCAGTGCGGTGTCTGGCGTTAAACGCCTCCTTTGAGCCGTTGACCATGGTTCCGGTCCGGCGCGCCCTCCGGCTGGTGATCGAGGGCAAGGCCGAGATCGTCGAAGCGGATGGGAGCGACTGCGTTCGAAGCGAACGTCTGACGCTTCCAAAACCGGCGATCATACGACTCGTCAAGTTTGTCCACGTCCCCCGCCGCTTCCGCCGTCAAGTCACCAACACATTCCTCTTCGCTCGCGATAGCTACCGCTGCCAGTATTGCCACCGAGGCCAGCTGGACCTGCGGCACCGGGAGTGTCTCACGCGCGATCACCTGATTCCGCTGTCGCGGGGCGGCGACAACGAATGGAGCAACGTCGTCACCGCGTGCAGCTCGTGCAATACCCGGAAGGGGAATCACCTTCCCGAGGAGTGTGGCATGCACCCGCTGAGCGCCCCGCGAGAGCCGCACTTCGTGCATCTGTCGTGGGCAGTGCGGCGTCTCTCGGTGACCCAGGCCAAGTACATCAAACTCTTTTATGGCGACCAGGCACTCCGGGCGCTGGGTGGCACGGTTTAGGTTACCGCACCGTAAACCGTTGGCTGCGCGCCTCCAGCCTCAAGCTGGGCAGTCCGGCAAGACGTAGCAGGAACCGCGTTGTCCCGCGGCCCACCGCATCCCCAAGCCCTTCGCTGCCCTGAGCCCCGTTTCCCAGATCGCCCGCCAGAAAGCGCTCCAGCTCGTCGAGATCGGAATCCGAAAGCGTGGAGATCTGCAGAGTGGCGGCATAGTAATAGCCGCCCGCCTCGTCCGGTCGAACGTTGACCTGGTATGCAAAGGCGAGGGCCGCCCCGAGCGCGTCGAGGGTGGCGTAACGCCGCTCCTGCCGCCGTGCACCAACCAGCGTGAGTAGGGTGTATTGGTCCAGCAGCGGCTCGTGGCGCACTACCAGATCCCACTCGAGCTGGCGAGAAAAGGTGTCGAACCAACCCTCCCGCGAGCGCCATACCTCCACCCGGTAATGCAGCCGAACCGGAAGTCCGGACCGAAGTGCGTCCAACCACCGGCTCTGGCCGCCGAGCAGGTTTTCCGAGCGTACCACCGGGGAGCGGGCACCCCGGACGCTGGAGTCCTGGGTGAGGGTGACGTGCAGCTGGATGGGGCCTTCGTTCTGGGCCGCCAGGCTGGTCCAGGGAGCGCAGGTGAGAAGGGTGGCGAGAGCCACCAGCCAGCCGCCCCGACGCATCGACCTGACCAGACAGGGATGTTGGAGTGCCACTGGATAGACCACTAGAAGCGACGCTGCAGCCTGACCACGAACTTGACTGCCTCATCTTCGGAGAGGCTCTTGGCCAGATAGGCCGCGATCTCTCCAGCGTCGAGGCCGACCCCGGCATCGAATGCCCATTCCTTCAGAGCGGGAAGACGGTTCACCGGCACCTGGCCCGGCCCGCTGCCGGTCAGCCAGGCCTTTCCCGCATCGCCAAAGAAGACCAGATCCGCTTCCTCTATCCCGATGAACCGTCCCGGGCGGTTTCCCTCCCGGTCCGGCGTTCGATAGCCGAGGTTGAGTTTCAGACGGGTCCGCATCTCGACCTGGGTGACCATCGTGCGGTCACAGAGCGCGGACAGCGTGGAATCGACGTAGCCGTCCGGCGCGCAGGTGAACGCCCGAAAATCGAAACCTGGCAGCAGGTCGAGTCCGCCGAGGGAGAAGCGCCGCTGAATCGGCAGGCGGTCACCCGCTATCCACCAGTCTGCCCGTATCCTTCCGGCCACTCGAAGACCCGGTGTCAGTCGCGCATAGCGGCGGAGATCGAACATGATCCGGTCGGTGGCATATCCGCCCCCGGTCTGGGGGTTGGGTCGGACGGCGGGGGGCAGCGCCACGGGGGCGATGTCGTCGCTGGTGGAGTGTTCGAACCGACCTCGGATCAACCATCCGCTAGTCGGCCGGTCACGGTCGTTCCGGGTATCGAGATCCGCCTGGAGACCGGTGTTGACGTAGTGACCGTCGTCGATCAGAGGATTGCGACGCCAGCGGTCGCTGTTGCGCAGCAGCGACCACGGGTCGGCAGCCTGCACCGAACGCTCCGCGTCCCGGCTGATGGAGAATTCGACCCGCCATGCTGGATGCGGCTGGATGTAGGCCACGCCACCGACACCCTGCCGCTCGAAGTAATCCCGGTAGTCGCGCTGGAGGAGAAACGCCGACCATCCGATTTCGGAGATGCTGAAGGGGTGGTCCTCGATCGGATCCACCTCGCTATAGAGACGCCCTCCGATGCCGAATTCCGGCTTGCCCTGGATTCTGAAATCGGCGCGGGCCATGTAT
>DATBSM010000194.1:0-11588 GCA_036559785.1 Gemmatimonadales bacterium | reverse complement strand
GCCAGAACGGCGCTGACATCGAACATCCCGACGCCAAACACCCGGTGCTCGCAGACGAACAGCACCGGACCAGCAGTCGGGTGGTCCTCGCCCAGCTGTCTTGCGAGCCCCTCCATGGCATCCGCCATCTCCCAGGTGCGGGGCGCCCGAATAACCGGACAGATGGCCGGCTCGATGCAGTGGGTGGGACAGGTCCAGTCGGCGAAGGAGATGTATCGGGTGCCATCCGGGGCGCTCGCGTCGTACGGGGTGCCCGGCCCCACGGGGACCGGTCGCGTTTCGATGCTACGGCCAGGCCACCGACCACGAGCGCGGCGAACCAGCCATTCATACATGAGGTGTGGCATGAGAGGAGAAGGAACGATGGCATCAGGCGGCTCGCCCGGCAGGGCCGGCGAGACGCTGCCGAGGTAGTCGTCGAAGAAGTCGCCCCATTCCCGGGTGACCAGCTGGCGGGTGTTGTCATCGCCTCCCAGCTCTCCAGCGGCCTGACACGCTGGATCCCGGTCCACGATCAGCAGCCGATGGTAGACGGCCCGGCCCCGGGCACGGGCTCGCTCCAGCTGGCCGGCGTAGAAGGTGCCGTAGCAGCCTCCGCCGACGATCACGACATCGCGAAAGCGAACGCTATCGGATGAGTCGTCCACCGTCGACAACCAGGACCTCTCCGGTCACGAAGTCTCCCCCCTCGAGCAGGTAAAGCAGAGCGGAGACGACATCGGATGGGCTGCCGAGACGGCGAAGCGGGGTGGCGCGGGCGAGCCGGTCTCGCTCTTCCTCGTCGTACTCGTCAGGAACGAGGACCGCCCCCGGCGCGATGGCGTTCACGGTCACATCGGGAGCAAGACTCAGCGCCAGCACCTTTGTGAGCATGACGACCCCGGCCTTGCTGACGGAATGGGCCGCGAATCCCGGCCACGGCTCCAGCCCGGCAAGGTCCGCCATGTTCACCACCTTTCCGCGCGCGGCTCGGAGCGCCGCAGCGGCCCCCTGGGTGCAGAAGAAAACCGCGCGCAGGTTCAGGTTGAGAATGGCATCCCATTGCTCCGGCGTGGTCGCATCCAGGTCGAGCCGGTGCATCACAGCGGCTGAATTGACCAACACGTCGAGCTGTCCAAGTTCCGCCACGACACGCGCCGGCAGCGCCTGCGCTGCGTGCGCGTCGGTCAGGTCGGCCTCGAAACAGACGGCCCGGCCGCCGGCCGCAACGATCTCGTCTCTTAACCTGTGGGCGCCGGTACTGGAGGCGTGGTGGTGGATGGCCAGTGTCATTCCCTCGTCGGCCAACGCCGCGGCCATCGCCCGGCCGAGCCGCCGGCCGGCACCAGTGACCAGGGCCACGCGGCCCCGGAGCTCCATCAGGGCCTTCCAGCGGCGACCGGAGAGATCGGAAGAATCTGGCCGGTGGTCGTAGCGTCCGCGGCGAGCGACATCACTCCATCGGTGATCTCCTGCATCTCCACGTACTGCGCGCCGCTGTCGCCCACCGACGCCAGGTTGTCCACCGTCCGGACCATGCCCGGGGCGATGGCGTTCACCCGGACCTGACGGTCCTCGAGCTCGAGGGCCAGGCTCCGCGTGAATCCGGCGACAGCAGCCTTGGCGGCCGAATACACGGCCATGGGACTCTGGGGATGGAAGTAGGCGATCGAGGCAACGTTGATGATCGAGCCCCGCGTACGGGCTAACGCCTCGATAGCGGCCTGGGATACGAGAACGGTGGTCTTGAGGTTTATGGCGATCTCGCGGTCGAGTGCCTGAACGGTGATGTCGCGAATGGGGCCGAAGGTGGTCAGGCCGCCCGCCAGGTTGACCACCACGTCCAGCCGGCCGAAATGCTTGAGCGCAATCTCCACCGCGAGCGCCGCAATGTCCGGCTCGGTCAGGTCGCCGGCGCAGGGTCTCGCGTCCACCCCCTGGGCGGCAAACTCGCGGACTCGCTCGGCTACACCCACGGCGTTCAGATCACAGGCAACAATCTTGGCCCCCGCTTTCCCGAACGCGAGGGCGACGGCATTGCCGATCTGGCCGGCGCGGCCCACGCCGGTCACCAGCACTACCTTGCCACGAAAATCGAATCGGGGACCGGTCATTCGGATTCCAGGCCCTCGAGAATGATGCCGGCGCCGGGTGCACCGGCCTGAGCGTAGAGCACAGTTCCGTCGCGATCGATCAGGCAGACGGAGCGTGCGATCCCCGGCAGGAGCGGCTTGAGCGAGCCGTAGGCGCCGCTGATGGCCAGGCCGGGATCGGACAGCAGCGGAAATGGCAGCCCGAGCTTCTCGGCGTACGCCGTATGTCGCTCGACCGAAGCGGGGTTCACGCCGAAGGGCCGGATGTTGTGGTCGGTGTAGGTCTGTATCTCATCGCGCACGGCGGAGAGTTGGCGGTTTCAGCCGGGTGTGTTGTTCCCGGGATAAAACACCAGGAGCACCCGGGACTCGTCGAGCAGCCGGCGAAGCTGGTACGTTCGGCCGTCCGAGGCCGCGGCGGTAAAGTCTGGCGCCACGCTGCCTGGCTGGAGAAGGCTCATGAGATTACCCGGGTCAAGGAACGCGCCCGGAACTCTTCCAGGCGGTCGAGCCATTCTCGCGGAACTGCCTGGGAGCCGATAGTCCCGTGTGTTACTCCGGGCTCCGGGTCACCGTGCCAGTCGCTGCCGCCGGTGCGCAGCAGGCCCAGCTTGATGGCGATATCAGTGAGCCGGGCACGGAGGTCGGGATCGTGACTGGGGTGACGCGTTTCCACCGCATCCAGGCCCTCGCCCTTGAGCCGCTCGATACAGGGACGGGTGCCTCGTTCCTTCAAATGTGCCACGGACACCAGCCCCCCGGCCTGATGGACCAGCTCCGCAATGGCGCGGAAGGCGGGCAGCGTCTTCTCCACGAAGGCTGGGCGGCCCCGGCCCAGATAGCGATCGAAGGCGTCGTTCAGGTCAACGGCCTTCCCCTGGCGCACCATGGCGCGGGCGACATGCGGTCGTCCGACCGCGCCCCCGGCGGATTCATCCAGAACCTGGTCGAACGAGAGCTCGATCCCCAGGCGCTGCAACTGGTCCACCATGGCCCGTCCCCGGCGCACCCGGTCCGCCCGGCACCGCTCGAGGAACGCGTCCAATTCGGCCGAATCAGGCGGCAGGAAGTACCCCAGCACGTGCATCTCTCCCCAGGGAGCCGCGGCCGAGAACTCGCACCCGCCTATCACCCGAACGCCGAAGCGCTCGCCGGCAGCGAGCGCTTCGGGGACGCCACCCAGGGTATCGTGGTCAGTCAGTGCGATGGCGCTCAAACCAGCAGCCTGGGCCCGCTTCACTACCGCCTCGGGAGCGAGGCCCCCATCCGAGGCGGTCGAATGCACGTGCAAGTCGATGGTTTCGACACGCGAGTCCGCCCGGTCAATGGTACTCAGCGGCGATATCCCATCTCGGGAGCGGTCCAGGATGGCTGGGAGTGACCCAGCAGATCGCGCAGCTCCTGATCGCTCAGCTCGCTCAGGGAGAGCTCCCGGCTCTTGGCGCCAAGCGGAGAATAGCGGGCCAGCCGTCGCTCGCGGTCCGGACCGACCCCGCGAGTGAAGATGAGGCCGAACTCGTCCTTCACGTACTGAGTGACTCGTCCACTCACGGTTACTTCCCACTGCTCGCCATCGGCGGCGAGGATGCGTCTGGGCATTTCAGGTTCCGGCTTCCGTGAACTCCTGGAGACCCGTCTTCACGTCGGCCATGAAGCGGTCGGCGTCGGCGCCATCCACGATTCGGTGATCGAAGGCGAGCGAGAGCATCCCCTTGGTGCGGATCGCGATCATGTCGGCACCGTCCACGGTGATGACGGCGGGCTGCTTCTCGATGCTCCCGACGCAGAGGATGGCGGCCTGGGGCTGGTTGATGATGGGCGTGCCGATCACCGAGCCGAACCCGCCGGGATTGGTGATCGTGAAGGTCCCTTTCTGGACCTCATCCGGGCTCAACTTCTTGGTCCGGGCCCGCTCGCCGAGGTCGTTGATGGCCCGGGCGATCCCCAGCAGCGAGAGCTCGTCGGCGTGCTTGATCACCGGCACGATGAGTCCCCAGTCGAGCGCCACGGCAATGCCGATGTTGATGTCGCGGCGAAAGAGGGTGCTCTCGCCCGAGACTGCGGAATTGACTACCGGATGCTTCCGGAGGCTGTCGGCCACGACCTTGGTGATGAACGCCAGGTAGGTGAGGTTCACGCCCCGGTCGGCAAACTCCTTCTTGTTCCGGGCCCGCACCTGGGCCACGCGGGTGTAGTCGATCTCGAAGATGGTGTTGACATGGGGCGAGACCCGGCGCGACATGACCATATGGTCGGCGGTGAGCTTCCGGATCCGCGACCACGGCTCGACCCGATCGCCGGGCCAGGGATCGACGGTCGCTGCCGCTGGCAGCGAGGCGGGACCGCGGGGCAGCTGGGCAGTGGTTGGTACTGCCCCGCTGCCCCGCTGCCCCGCTGTCGTCGCCCCGCCTTCGATGTAGCTCAGGATGTCATTCTTCGTCACCCGGCCCGAGAGCCCAGTGCCGGCAATCGCGCTGATGTCCACCTGATGCTCCGCGGCCATCTTTCGGACCAGCGGCGTTGACTTGCGCTGGAGCCGCTCCTCGATCGACTCCGGAGCACCGTTCCCCCCAGTCGCGTCGCTCACGGCCCGGGCGTCGGGCGCGGTGGAGGCGGACGCGGCGGCAGGCATTGATCTCGGCGCATTCTTTGGCGGCACCGAAGGCGCCGGCGCCAGCGGGGCGGGCGGCGCTCCGGCGGGCGTTGCGGGCTTCTGCGGGGCTGGGGCCCCGGGCGATGGCGCAGCCTTGGGTTTTTCGGCTCCGACGCTCGCGTCGGTTTCGATCCGTGCCACGACGGTCTGCACCGCCACCGTCTGGCCTTCCTGCACAATGATCTCGGCCAGGACGCCCGCTACCGGAGCCGGGATCTCTGCGTCCACCTTGTCGGTCGAGATCTCGAAGATGGGCTCGTCCCGTTTGATGGGATCGCCCACCTTCTTCATCCAGCGGGAGAGCGTGCCCTCGGCGATCGACTCACCCATCTGGGGCATAATGACGTCTACTTTGGCCATGCGAATCTCCGATTCGGCGGGGCAGCGGGGCAGCTTGATCGGCCCGAGACTCCGTTACCCTACACTATCCAACCTAATTGTCTTCCTGCCCCACCGCCCCGCGGCCCCGCCGCCCCGCTTAGTACGCCGCCAGCCACCTGGCCGCCCTGACGATATCCGCCGTCTGCGGCAACACAAAGTCCTCGAGCTGGGGCGCATACGGCAACGGCACGTCGTGCGCCGCGACCCGCTTGATCGGCGCATCGAGCCACTCGAACGCCAGGTCGTTAATCCGCGCCGCGATCTCGCCGGCCACCCCGCCGGTGACGGTGTCCTCGTGCACGATCAACACTCGATTGGTCTTCTTGACCGTGGCAGCGATGGCCTCGTCGTCCATCGGCAGCAGCGAGCGGAGATCCAGCACCTCGACCGACAGACCGTCCTCCCGCTGCAGCTGCTCAGCCGCTTCCAGCGCCTTCCACACGGTGGCGGCGTAGGTGATGATCGACAGATCCCCTCCTTCCCGGGCTATGCGGGCCTTGCCAATCGGCACCAGGTGGTCGCCCTGAGGCAGCTCTTCCTTGATGCGGCGGTAGAGATACTTGTGCTCGAAGAAGAGCACGCAGTCCTCGTCCCGGATGGCGGATTTCATCAGCCCCTTGGCGTCGCTCGCGGTGGCGGGGTATACGATCTTGAGTCCGGGGGTATGGAGGAACGCGGCCTCGGGGTTCTGCGAATGGAACGGCCCGCCCCGGACGTACCCGCCACTGGGTCCGCGCACGACCATGGGACAGGGCAGAAAGGCCCGGTAGCGGGCGGTGGCGACGTAGTTCGTGAGCATGTCGTAGGCGCAGGAGATGAAATCGATGAACTGCATCTCGCAGACCGGCCGCATGCCCATGTGGGCGGCACCGGCCGCCGCGCCAACGATGGCCGCCTCCGACAGCGGTGTGTCGATCACCCGCTGCTCGCCGAAGCGGGCCTGCAGCCCTTCCGTCACCTTGAACGCGCCGCCGTAGGCGCCGATGTCCTCGCCCATGCAGATGACGTTGGCGTCGCGCTCCATCTCTTCGAACAATCCCTGACGGATCGCCTCCAGGTAGGTGCTCTCAGCCATCGTGTGTTCCCCAGCTGGCGGGCCGCTCGTGGGTCTCGACCGCCGAACGTATCCCCTCCCGATACCAAAGCACGGGGGCCCCGGCGGGATCGGCATAGACGCCGAGCAAGCCGTCGCGAGGCTCTGGTGGGGGGGATGCCTCGGCCTCGTCCGTCGCGCGATCGATTTCGGCCATGACCCGCGCGTCGATGCGCTCGAGTTCGGCGGCCGGCACACCCTCACGTCCGGTGAGCACCTTGATGAACCGGTCCAGTGGATCGTTCTCCAGGGCCCATCGCTCGATCTCGCCGGGCGGAACGTATGACTGGTTGTCGTGCTCCGCGTGGCCCTTGCGGCGGTAGGTCATCAGCTCGATGAGGGTGACACCCTCCCCCCGCCGGGCGCGGTCCACCGCTTCCTTGGTGACCTCGTAGGTCGCAATGACATCGTTTCCGTCGGCCCGGACACCGGGTATCCCGTATCCGATTGCCTTGTCCTTGAAGCTGGTGCACGCCGTCTGTTTGCCGGTGGGAGTGGAGTAGGCATAGCCGTTGTTCTCCACGATCACTACCAAGGGGCAACGCTGGACCGCGGCGAAGTTGATCCCTTCGTGAAAGGCGCCGGTGGAGGTGGCCCCATCTCCGACGTACACCAGGCCGACCCGCGCCTGACCCCGGAGCTTGAACGAGAGCGTCACCCCGGCCATCACAGGGACCATGTCGCCCAGATGGGAGATCTGGCCGATGAATCCCCGCACCGTGTCGCCGAAGTGAATGTTGAGCTCGCGGCCCCGGGTGGGCGAGTCTCCCTTGGCCATATACTGCCGCAGGATCTCAAGCGGGGTGGCGCCCTGCACCAGCATGGAACCAAGATTGCGGATCAGCGGTGAGAGAACATCTCCCTTCGACCGGTCGAGCGCGTAGGCCGAGCCCACCGCATCGGCCTCTTGCCCCAGGGAGCGGAACAGCCCGCCGACCACTTTGGTCTGGCGATACAGGTTGACCAGCCGCTCCTCCAGAGACCGGGTGAGCCGCATGTAGTAATACAGCTCCAGCAGCTGGTCACGGGTCAGCCCCGGAAGTGCCGCCCTGGAGGAGGCAACGGCGCCGCGTGTGGCCATGCAGACGCCTTACGCCTTCACCGCCGCAGCGCGCCCCGACTCGATCCTCATGCCGTAGAAGGAGCGGTGGACGAAGACGAGCGACACGAGAAAGAACGCCACCGCCAGCGCCCGGGTCAGCGTGCCGGAGCCGCCGGCCGTGAGGAACACGCCGAGTTCTACGGCCAGCAGGCCGAAGAGGGTGGTGAACTTGATCACCGGATTCATCGCCACCGACGAGGTGTCCTTGAACGGATCGCCAACGGTGTCGCCCACGATCGAGGCATCATGCAGCGGCGTGCCTTTCATCTTGAGCTCGGTTTCCACGATCTTCTTGGCGTTGTCCCAGGCACCACCGGCGTTGGCCATGAAGATGGCCTGGAACAGGCCGAACATCGCGATCGAGATCAGGTAGCCGATGAAGAAGAAGGGCTCGATGAAGGCGAAGGCGAGGGTGGAGAAGAAGACGCCGAGGAAGATGTTGAACATTCCCTTCTGGGCGTACTGGGTACAGATCTCGACCACCCGCGTGCTGTCCTCTGTCGATGCCTTGGTGACACCTTCGAGCCGGATGTTCGCCTTGATGAACTCGACTGCCCGGTAGGCGCCGGTGGTCACCGCCTGGGTGGAGGCCCCGGTGAACCAGTAGATCACGGCGCCACCGGTGATGAGCCCGAGCAGGAACGGTGGGTGGAGGATCGAGAGGAATTCCATCCCGCTGGTCAGACCGTGGGTGAGCGCCATGATGATCGAGAAAATCATCGTGGTGGCGCCGACCACGGCGGTGCCGATCAGCACCGGTTTGGCCGTCGCCTTGAAGGTATTCCCCGCTCCGTCGTTCTCCTCCAGCAGTTCCTTGGCCGCCTCGAAGTTGACGTCCATACCGTAGTCGCGCTTGAGCTCCTGCTTGATGTTGGGAACCTGCTCGATCAGGGAGAGCTCGTAGATCGATTGCGCGTTGTCGGTCACCGGTCCGTAGCTGTCTACCGCGATGGTGACCGGCCCCATGCCAAGGAAGCCGAACGCCACCAGGCCGAAGGCGAAGATGGCCGGGGCTTTCATCAGCTCGCCCACGCCCATGGTGCTCACACCATAGGCGATGGCCATGAGGCCCATGATCGTGATGCCCAGCCAGTAGGCCGAGAAGTTTCCGGCCACGAACCCGGAGAGAATGTTCAGGGAGGCACCGCCCTCACGGGACGACGTCACTACTTCGCGCACGTGCCTCGACTCGGTCGAGGTGAAGACTTTGACGAACTCCGGAATGATCGCCCCGGCCAGTGTGCCGCAGGAGATCACGGTAGACAGCTGCCACCACAGGTCCGAATTGCCGCCCAGGTGGGGGACGATAACGTACGAGAGGGCGTAGGTCAGCACCACCGAGATCAGTGAGGTCATCCAGACCAGCTGCGTCAGCGGGTGCTCGAAGTTGAACCGGGAGGCGGCTTCGTACTTGGCCCGCGAGATGGCATTGCTGATCAGGTAGGAGAAGGCGGAGGCCAGCACCATCATGACCCGCATCAGGAAGATCCAGACCAGCAGCTGGGCCTGAATGGTGGTGTCCGGCACCGCCAGCACGATAAACGAGATCAGCGCCACGCCGGTGACGCCGTAGGTCTCGAAGCCGTCCGCGGTCGGACCAACCGAGTCGCCCGCGTTGTCGCCGGTGCAGTCGGCAATCACCCCCGGGGTCCTGGCGTCATCCTCCTTGATCTTGAACACCACCTTCATCAGGTCCGACCCGATGTCGGCGATCTTGGTGAAGATACCGCCCGCGATCCGGAGCGCCGCGGCACCGAGCGATTCACCGATGGCAAACCCGAGGAAGCAGGCGCCCGCCACGTCGGACGGGATGAAAAGCAGGATCCCCAGCATGAAGAGCAGTTCGACCGAGATCAGCATCATGCCGACGCTCATCCCCGCCCGAAGCGGGATGTCGCACACCGGCCATGCCTTGCCCCGAAGGCTGGCAAACGCGGTGCGGGAGTTGGCCAGGGTGTTGATCCGGATACCGAACCACGCCACGCTATAGCTCCCGGCCATGCCGATCAGGCTGAACAGCAGGATGACGGCGATCTTGCCCGGCTCCAGGCCAGTCAGCAGGAAGTAGATGACGATGACCGTGCCGATAAAGCCCAGAAGTACCAGAAGCAGCTTGCCCTGCTGCACCATGTAGGCCTTGCAGGTCACATAGATCAGCTGGGAGACCTCCGCCATGGTCCGGTGGACCGGCAGGTTCTTGACCCGGATGTAGCTCCAGAGGCCGAAGAGCAGTCCCAGCACGCACACCAGAAGGCCCGAGAGCAGGATCTGGTGCCCGGTGAAGCCGAGGAAGTCACCCTGGTTGAGATCGGGCAGGCGGAGGTTCACCTCTCCACCCGGCCGGTGCTCCGGCGCGGCTGCGCCCTGCGCCACGTCCTGTGCGGCAAGGGCCGGGAGTGCCGCCGGAGCCAGCACGGCCCCGAGAAGCAGGACGAGCACCAGTCTGGCGGTGCAGGCACGGATCATTGTCAGGGGTCTCCTGGGCTTCACTGGCATATGAATGGGTTGTCTTGATCTGGGGAAATTAGTAGGCGCCGATCGGACGATGCGTCGGCTCGGCCATCGTGTGTACCATGGTGAGAAAGCGCTTGGCCTCCTTGTCGGCTTCGCTCTCTCCGACCTGATCGGTCTCGACCGTGACCAGAGTGTAATGGCCGCCTTCGGCCTGCACGGTCACGCTGATGCGGCCAATGGTGCCCGCGAACCGGCGCCGGCGGGGCAGCTCTTCCACCGAGGCCAGGGTCCCGCCAAAGAACCGTCCGGCTCCCACCATCACGGCGTCGGGCGGGAGGTGGGTTCGATGGAAGTACTTCATCGCGACCTCAGTCCTCGAGATCGGTGTGGGTGATCGGGGTCTCACCCATCAGGTGCCGGAGCGTGTTCTTGAGCTTGGTCTGCTGAATGAAGAGATCGTGCTCCGGGTACAGGCCCGGCGCCGTCTGCGGGCTCTTGAAGTAGAAGGAGAGCCACTCCTGGATTCCGCTCAGACCGGCCCGCTGCGAGAGGTCGTAGAACAGGGCCAGGTCGAGCACCAGCGGGGCCGCGAGGATAGAGTCGCGACAGAGGAAGTCGACCTTGATCTGCATCGGGTAGCCGAGCCACCCGAAGATGTCGATGTTGTCCCAGCCCTCTTTGTTGTCGCCCCGGGGCGGATAGTAGTTGATCCGCACCTTGTGATACATCTTCCCGTACAGCTCGGGGTAGAGCTGCGGCTGCAGGATGTACTCCAGCACGCCGAGCTTCGATTCTTCCTTGGTCTTGAAGCTCTCCGGATCGTCCAGCACCTCGCCATCCCGGTTGCCCAGGATGTTGGTCGAGTACCAGCCCGCCACCCCGAGCATCCGCGCCTTGAACATGGGCGCCAGGACGGTCTTGACCATGGTCTGTCCGGTCTTGAAGTCCTTGCCACCGATCGGCACGCCCTTGGTCTTGGCCAGCTGCTCCATGGCGGGGAAGTCGCAGGTGAGGTTCGGCGCGCCGTTGGCGAACGGCACTCCCTCCATGATGGCGGCATAGGCGTAGAGCATGGACGGCGCGATGGTCTGATCGTTCGCGTCCATCGCCTTCTCGAACGCTTCCAGGGTCCAGTGGGTCGGGCCCGGGCTGATGAAGATCTCGGTCGACGCGCACCACACCATCACCAGGCGGTCGCACTTCTGCTTGGTCTTGAACTGCCTGATGTCCTTGCGGAGGGCCTCGGCCAGCTCGCGCTTGCTGTTCCCCGGCTTGACGTTCTTCCCTTCGAGCCGCTTCACGTAGCTCTGGTCGAACACCGCCTGCATGGGCTTGATCGCCTTGAGAAAGGCGGCGATGGGCTCCACGTGCTCGTGGCGGTCCAGCACTCCCGCCCGAAGCGCGGCGGTGTAGGCATCGTCAGGAATCGGGTCCCAGGCGCCGAAGACCAGGTCTTCGAGCGCGGCCAGTGGGACGAAGTCACGGATGAGGGGAGTGCGCTTCTCGCTGCGCTTGCCGAGACGGATGGTACCCATCTGGGCGATCGATCCGATCGGCCGAGCTGCCCCGCGGCGGATATTCTCCACGCCGGCGATGAACGTCGTCGCGACCGCACCCAGACCCACACACAAGACCCCGAGCTTCCCCTGAGCCGGCGCGATCTGCCGGGCGTTCTTTGCCGCCACTCTACGGTCCTTTCGCGAGAGAATCGAGTGAGGCGTGCTTGACCTCCGCGGTGTGCTTCACCTCCGCGGCGGGCCTGATTTCCTCGACTCGGAGCGCCTGATCGACCCGGCCTGCATGCCGGTAGACGTACACGAAGCGCTGCACCAC
>DATBSM010000193.1:0-11847 GCA_036559785.1 Gemmatimonadales bacterium | reverse complement strand
TAGTGCACCACTCTGGCTGCGCGCTGGAGATCGAGTCCTTCGGCCGCCACATCGGTGACCACCAGATGCCGCGGACCAGGCGTGGCTTCGAGACTTTCCCTGAACCAGCCCAACACCACACGCCGAGGCAGCAGAATGGAGGCGAGCCCGGCACGATTTCCAGTACACCATGCAAGGCGGAGGTCACCGAGCCGCTCGCGGATGTAGCGGACCGTGTCCCTGCTGGCGGTGAAGACCAAGGTCATTCTTTCTTCACCAAGAAGGTCGCGTAGGCGATCCAGCTTTGCGTCCCGTTGTTCCATTGCAGCCGTTGCCACCGGGATGATGTTTTCCAATACCGGGATGTCGGCCAGCTCGAGGTCGCTTGGCACCTCGTTGCACGGGAGCATCTCCCACCACACCAGTTGATCTCCCAGCTCAGCCGTGAACCGGCGCAGGGCGGACCGCTCCAGTGAGTGTCCGGCCTGCAGGGCGTCGCGCGCGTGAAGGAGCAGCCGGCGGTATCGCTGGAGCGCCCCGACGAGCGCCGCAGGGCTCGACCCCGTGGCACGCAGCAAGACTCCACGGATCAGCGCCGCGATCGACTCGATGCTTGACAGGCGCAGCCGGCCCAGCAGCTCGACCGAGCCGGCCACCCTGTCGGCTTCGGCCTCCGTCGGACTGCAGATCCTGTTGGTCTTGCGCGGGCGGGTAGCTCCCAAGTCCCGGCTTTCGATGACCAGCTGACCCAGGGCTGGAGCTGCGCAGCCACTGGTCAAAGCCAGTCGTAGCGACACGACGTCATCCATCACCAGGGCGTCGTCCCGGACCGCGAGGAGAAGCTGATGGCCCAGATCCGAGAGGCGATTCACAATGGGAGTGGCAGTCACCAGCAGAGCCGGCCGGCCGACCAGCCAGCTTGCCAGATGGGCGTATCTTCGCGTGAGTCGGTTCCGGAAATGATGGCTCTCGTCGACCACCACGAGCCCCCGCGTGCCCTCCGGCAGCTTTCCCCGGCTCACCTGTTCGTGCGAGCAGAGCACCACTGGTATCTCAACCTTGCTGGCGACCTCCGCCCACTGCGGCTGCAGTGTTGCCGGCACCAAACAAGCGGTAGGACTCCCACGATTGAGCGACGCAGCGACCGCGAGGGCGACATAGGTCTTGCCGCTTCCGACCGGATCCGCCAGGATCGCGCCGTGGTGCCGCCTCAGCGCCGCCAGCACTCGGCGGAAGCTCCGTTGCTGCGAAGGCAGCAACCATCGTGGGGGAGGAGAACCGTCTTCTGCGGGCGATAGACTGCGGGCGAGAGAGGCGGCCACCGCCACGCCGGCAGAGAGCGGCCCGGGCCGAAGCGCCGTCAGCAACGAGTCGGGCACCGCCACGAGCGACTCAGCGACGATGGCGGGCGGCGCCGTCCACCACGGCACGAAGCGCATTCCGCGCCTTAGCTGAAAGGTTCAGGTGTACCGCGAGCGCCCCGTCGAGTTCCTCCTGGATCAGGGCACCAGTGCGGCCCAACTGGGCGAACCGGGTAAGGGCGGAGTCGGCGAACGCCGACCCGGGGAGGGGAAGCCGGGCGATGGTCCGGGCGTTGAACCGCGCGAATCCACTGGCCGCCGGCACGGCGCCGAGGCGGGCGACTGCCCTGAGCCAGGTGGAGTTGAGGCAGGCCGCGAGCCGTTCGGCTTCCACCATACTCTTCGTCGAGATCACATAGCAGCTGTTCAGTGGGATCTGAGACCGACTGTTCCGGGTGGTAAGTGCGGCTGCCGTCAGCTGTCGAGCCAGGTCGGACCACACGACCCGATACCGTGCGACAGCGGCACGTGCCCGAAATACAGTCCACGGTGGACCAGCAGTGTAGTCTCGCCGGGCCCGGAGCTCGGCTTGGTGCCGGACCAGGTACGCAGTGCAGCGCGGCGGTAGCTCGGAGCGCGGCCGACCCTCGGCGTCATGGGTCCACAGTAGCCGCGTTCGAGGGGCACACCGAAATGCGGCGATGTCACGGCCGCGAACCGCCCAGCGGAGTACTTCCGACTCCAGGTCTTCTGGTGGACTGAGAAACACATGGTTGGCGCCGGTCTTGAGTCCCAGATGGCAGATGAACCGTTCGCCTAGCGCCGGGTGATCCGCCTGGAGGGTCTCCAGAACGCCGCGCAGGCGATCCTTGACCAAGATCCACGGACCGCCGCCGATGAGCTTTGCTTGGCTGACTCCCAGCGCCCCGGTGATAGCGAGCGTCGTTCGGACCCGGTGATCCGGCCGCGGCGCCGCTTTGCCGGCTATCAATGCCATGGGGTACACCGTCGCATCGAACTCAGCTCCATGCCCCGCCAGATTCGCTATGGCGTGCAGCGTTGTGCCGCTCGCGAGCGAGTGTCGAGCCGTGACACCGTATGCGGCGCTCGCGACCTTTGCCGGCACCAGCATTGCCACTATTCCGGAGGGTGCTGCCAATTCCACTGAACGTTCGAGAAACGCGACGGCCAGATCCGGCCGGTTGCCGTAGCTACCGGTCGAGGATCGCCACCAGCGGTATCGCCCAGTCAACCGCTCGCGCACTTGAGACGGGATGTCTTCGGATCGCAGCCAGGGAGGATTGCCGGCGACAATGTCGAAACCGCCCCGGGCAAACACGTCGGCGAAGTGGCTGCCGTAGTGAAACCAGGGCAGGTCTCCGTCACGGGCCAGTCTCCGGCGTGCCTGTCTCAGTGAAAAGAGCCGGCTTCGCAGTTCTTTCAGTTCAGCACGGAGCTCGCGGTCCAGGCCCCGGCTCTCGCCAAACAGGTCCCGGCCTCGGGCTGCTTGCAGGCAGCCGGACACAGCGCCCAGGGCCCGGCGCTCAGCCGCAATGAGCGACGCGCCCAAGGCTCGAGCCTCTACTGTGCGGAGCCGCCGGATCAGCGTCTGCTTTTCCGCCCCGCTTGCCGTTATCACACACCGGCGTAGCCGGGAGAGCTCGGCTACGATCTTCGGGTCATGTCGCACCGCATCGACTCCCTGGTCCATCGGATCGAACAGGCTATCGCCCTGGCGAATGAGACAGTCGAGGTTCGGGAGCGGCGCGACATCGGAAGCTCGCTCCGCGGGATCATCGGCGATGATTGCCAGCCAGAGCCGTAGCTCGGTCAAGCGTACCGCGGCGGTGCTCAGGTCCACCCCAAACAGGTTTCGCTGCAGCACCCGGCGCTTTCTGGCCGAGAGGGTGTTCGTCCCCCCGATTGAGGAGAGACGGTCGAGGGCGCCAAGCAGGAATGCACCCGATCCAACCGCCGGATCGAGCACGGTGACGGAGGTCAGCGTTCGTGCCACGTCCCGGTCGCCAGCCCGAAGGCGTCGCTCGGCCTCCCCGTCGCCACAGTTGAACCTTTGGGCGATCAGTGCGACCAGCGCGGCGTCGAGCACGCTCCCAACCAGTGCAGCGGGTGTGTAGAACGTTCCCGACACATGGCGAGCCTCCGGGGCCATTACTCCCTCGAACACACGGCCCAGCATGTCAGGCGCTACCCCACCGTGGCCTTGACCCTCCATCACCGTGAAGTGAAACCGCTCAAAGAGCTGGTCAAACGCGTCTCGCCAGAGAGCATTCGGGATATCGGCCCGGAAGCGTCGTTCCAGCGGGTGAGGCTCGAACAGGCCCCCGTTGAGGAATGGAATGGAGCCGAATAGAGTGGCAGCACGGCTCCGTTGGGCTCGAGGCCGGTTCAAGGTGCCGAAAAAGAGCGGCCGGAGCAGGTCGCCGTGGATCCTGCGCTTGTGCGCCAGGCATTTCTCAACCTCCTCGGCCAGAAACCGCTCCCGTCCGCCGAGCCAGCCTTTCGTCTGGATGAAATAGAGAAAGAGGATTCGGGTGAGCTGCAGCAGGGCGAGTCCGTGCCGATCCTCCCCCGCCATGGGGCCGGGGAAGCCAGCTGCCATCCGGTCGAGGGTGTAGCGGAACATGCGGAAGAACCGCCGTCCCACTGTTTCCGCGGCTAGCGCATCGGCCGCTCTTGCTGCAAAGGCGAATGATCCACCCTCGGCGTTGGGGGTAAGCCTGCTCAGCGAAGCAACCGCCTCGGCACTGGGGTGGTTGAGGTCCAGCTCCAGCCTCGGGCAGCGATCGAACCCTACTGCGAGCGCCAGCCGGTCATGGGTAGAATCGAGGGCGAAAACCAGGCAGACCCGCCCGCGTCGGCTGAGGCGTAGCGCCAGTTTCTCTGCATCGCGCTCAGGGGAGCTGCTCTCGATGGCGAACCAGGGCAGCTCACCGGTCCGGGCAACAACCATCAGCTTGAGAGACGGGTCCGGCACTTCTTCCCAGATCGGCTGGTGACCGAGAGCGGCCACCAGCCCTGTGAGGTCGTGCAGTGATCGGATTGATGGGAGGAGTGTCTCGAGATCCATCCGCGGGGCGCTCCGGGTGTTGCGGAGTCCCACGGTAGGGCGGGGAAGGCGAGGCTACTGCATCAGAATAGCGCACGGCGTGGCGGAAGTGGTCGGGCGAGGGCATCTCGTTAGCTTTGTGCCTGGACCATCGCCCCTAAACCCTCGACCATCCCTTCATGCCCATTCGATCCACATACTACACTTTCGCACTCATCGTGTTCGTGCCGGCGCTCGCGGCAGCCCAGACGGTCTCCGACAGCGGCACCTTCGTCGTTCGCCATGTGCGGGACACCGTTGCCACCGAGCAGTTCACCCGCACGGCCACCAAGCTCGAGGGCACCCTCACTCTGCGGAACGCAAAGAGCACGTCGGAGCGCTGGGCGGCGGTGGTGGCGCCCGATGCCACGCTGCCGCTGATCGAGGTGACGGTGCGTGAAGGGAGCGACAGCGGGGGGCGAGCGGCGAGAGTCGTCCAGCGCGCCCGGGTGATCTTCAAGGAGGACAGCGCTGCGGTGGATGCGATGGGCGGACAGGGGATTCAAACCCGGCTCTTCGCCACCGAGCGCGGCGCGGTGCCCTATCTCAACCTGTCATTTGCGCTGCTGGAGCAGGCGGTGCGGCGGGCCCTCGTATCTCCCGATACATCGCAGGTCGCGTTCTTCAACCTCGGCGGCGGTCAAACACTGATCTCGAAGATCTCGAAGGTGGGCACGGACTCGTTGACCATGGACATCGGCCCCGTGCAGCTTCGCCTTCGGGTCGATCCTGCGGGCCGAGTCCTCGGGGCGTGGATCCCCGCACAAGACGTGGTCGTCGAACGACGATAGATCAACTGCCCCGCTGCCCCGCTTACGCCTCCCCAGTCACGCTTTTGTCCCTATAGGTCCTTCCCTTCCACTCCACCCGCCGTCCTCCCCGCCAGATCGATCGCAGGATGATGTAGAGCGCCAGCAACGCCCCGAGTGGGTAGGCCAGCCCGTACCAGGCCGGTATCTGCATCCCATGAGTGATGAGCATCCAGAACACGGCCGAGAGGGTGCTGGCAAGCAGCGCGGCGGGCATCAGATGGGCGAGATGGGAGTCGCCCACCGCGACCAACAGCACCGCCGGCGGCAGCAGCCAGGCGAGCATAGACAGGACCAGCATCACCGGTACCAATCCCCGCAGCAGTGGCTCGTTCGGAAACGAGCGACGTCCGCCGAGGTAGATGTTCTTCGACCAGCCCTCGATCAGGTGGGAGAGACCCAGGTACATGCGGGTCTCCATCAGCCCTTCGGCAAAGGCGAAATGCAGCTTGAGGCCATGACGCAGGAACGTCTGGGCCAGGGCCAGGTCTTCCGCCACTTCCCGACGGACTGCCTCATGGGTGCCGGCCGCCTCGTAGGCCTGCCGGGTGGTGAGGATGAACTGACCGTTGGCGATGACGTCCCGCTCGCGCCGTGCCCGGTTCACGGCGGCAGGCTGGTATCGCAAGGCGAGGAGGAACCAGATCTGGGGCATCACCACCCGCTCCCAGAACGTCACGCAGCGCTGGAGCGGCGCGACGGTGAGCAACCCCGCCTTTTCGCTGGTCAACGCGCCAACCGCCCGCCCGAGCAACTCGGGTCCATGCCGCGTATCCGCGTCGGTGAAGAGCAGGATATCTCCCTTGGCCGCCCGATAGCCCTGGTAGCACGCCCACGGCTTTCCGTACCAAGTGTCGGGCAGCTCCTGGCCGCGGATCAGCCGGAGCCGAGCGTCGCTGAAGCCTTCGACGATGGCGGCGGTGTCATCGGTTGACCGGTCGTCCACCACCAACAGCTCGATGGGATGGTAGGTTGTCGCCAGAATCGAAGCGACTACGGTGCCGATGGTGGACGATTCGTTGCGTGCCGGAATGACGACCGAGACCAGCGGTCCGGATTCAGGCTGGGCATCCAACAGGCTGGGAGTACGACGGGCAAGGCGCGGGAGGGCAAGAAAGGGAAGGACCCAGGGCAGAGCCGGCAGCAGGTCCATCGCGTCGGGGAGGCGCAGCGGCTGCGCCCCGGCTACTTCACTGACTTGGCGATGGCCCGGAGCTCCTGTTCCAGCGTCTTGATCTGGCGCTCGACCTCAGTGAAGTCGTGGTTGCCGCCGAACGAGGGCACTCCGTTCTGGGCAAACAGCGTGGCTACCAGCGCATCGGTGTAGCCCACTACCGCCACGGCGGTGCCCTTGTCGATTGCGCGATTGAGCTGAAGCATGATCGCCATGCCCTGGCGCGCCCGCATGGCGACCAGTACCGGCGCCAGGTTCCTGATGAGCAGCTCCCGGAGGTAGGAGAGCTCTTCCACCACCTCACCAGCAGCCAGTCCGCGCGCCGATGCTATCCGTCCGTAATGCTCGCAGGCTCGGAACCAGACGGTGTGGGCTTCTCGCCGAAGCGGGCCGACCATCTCGGTCAGCACATCGAACAGGAGCCGGAACTCCCGCTCGACCGTAGTACGCGGTATCGTGGAGGCGGCACTGGCCCGATCACCCAGCCAGTCGGCCCACTGAGAAACCATCGGCTCGCGCATCTCCGTGATGACGCGGCCGGCGTCGAGCAAAATAGGCTCGGAAGCACGCACTACGCGCTCTCCCTGGTGAAGGTCCGTCAATCTACAGCCGGGATATCATGGGGTCAAAACCACTGGTACGGCCTCCAAAACTCGCTCCGGGCAACCGCATCGGCCTGGTAGCACCGGCCGGTCCGTTGCTCGAGAGAGACGATTTAACACGGGCAGAATCGCTCTGCCGTGCCCTGGGTTACGAACCCGTTCTCGGAAAGAGCGCCCGCGCTCGCCACGGTTATCTGGCCGGTACCGACGACGAGCGGCTCTCGGATCTCAATCAGGCGCTCCAGGACACCTCTATTGATGCAATCTGGTGCATTCGCGGAGGCTACGGCTCGATCCGTCTCCTGGAGCGGGTGGACTACGCGGCCATGGCCCGCCGCCCCAGGGTGCTCATCGGGTATTCCGATATCACCACACTGCTGAACGCCGTGACCCGGTTGACCGGGGTGGTCACCTTTCACGGGCCGGTAGCCCGGGCAAGTATGCCTGCCTTCAGCCGCTGGCACTTCGAGCGGGTGCTGACCCGGCCCGAAGCTCCCGGCCGCCTGGGCCGCATCCCCGAGTCGCCCACGGTGCTCGTGCCCCAGGAGAACCGGATCGTCACGCTGCGCGGCGGGGTGGCTGAGGGTCCAATAGCGGGTGGGAATCTGACCCTGCTCCAGTGCTTGATCGGTACGCCCTACTTCCCTGAGCTTGCCGGCGCCATACTGTTTCTCGAAGACGTGGGCGAGGAGCTTTACCGCGTGGACCGTATGCTTGCGCATCTCCGCTTGATCGGGGCGCTTCGCCGCCTGGCCGGGGTGGCTGTCGGCCGGTTCACCGGGCTGGAACGAGCCGGCGGCGACGGCGCGCTCGGCTTTGACGAGGTGCTCGAGACCTATTTCGCGCCGCTCGGCATCCCGGTCGCCTACGGCTTTCCCGTCGGGCATATCGATGCTCAGTGGACCCTGCCGCTGGGTGTCCAGGCCCGGCTCGACGCCGACGCCGGCGAGCTCGAATTGCTCGAGGCGGCCGTCAGCTGATCTTTTCACCTTTGTCAGATTGACCATGGCCACGCCTACCCTCACGAAACACACATTGCCCGGAGCGTTGGGGCCCATTCTGCTGGACGTTCGCGCCGGTGGACGGACCGCGGCGCGGCCGGCGGTTCTCGTGCTGCACGGGTTCAAGGGCTTCAAGGACTGGGGGATGTTTCCCCCGCTGGCCGAACGCCTTGCCCTGGCCGGCTTCTCTGCGGTGAGTCCGAACCTCAGTGGCAGTGGCGTGGACGACACCGGCGAGTTCACGCTCCCGGAACGATTCGGCCACAACACCTTCTCTGCCGAGCTCCAGGACGTCGGCTCCGTGATTGATGCCCTCATGCACGGCCGCCTCGGCGTTCCCGCTCCCTCGGCGCTCGGGCTCATCGGCCATTCCCGTGGCGGTGGCGTGGCGGTTCTACAGGCCGCCAGGGATTCCCGGGTCAAAGCGCTCGTCACCTGGGCCGCCATCGCCAGCGTTGAGCGCTGGCCACTCGATCAGCGCACCGTATGGCGCGCAGCTGGCCGGAGCGAGGTGCGAAACGCGCGGACCGGGCAGGTCCTCCCCCTCTACACCGACGTGCTCGATGACATCGAGCAGAACGGTGCCGCGCTGGACATCGAAGCGGCCGCGGGACGCATCGCCATTCCCTGGCTGCTCATCCACGGTACCAACGACGAGTCGGTCGGATTCAGCGAGGCCGAGCTGCTCAAGGGAGCCAGCTCGGGCAAGACCACCCGCCTCATACCGATCGAGGGCGGTGGTCATACCTTCGGGGCCACCCATCCCTGGCGCTCCGGGACGCCCCAAATCGACACCGTTTTCGACGCCACCATCGAGTGGCTCGCGTCCCACCTCAGCTAAGCAGAGACCCTCATGGCGGCTCACATGACCGGGCGCATTTGCGCAGTCACCGGGGCCACCCGCGGAATCGGCCGTGCCACTGCCGAAGGTCTGGCGCGACTCGGTGCCAGCGTAATCCTCGTTTGCCGTCGCCGGGAAGATGGCGAAGCGGTCGCTGGGGAGATCGGGGCCCAATATTCCACCCCCGATGTGGTCGCGGCCGACCTGTCCTCCCAGGCCTCCATCAGGCGGGCCGCCGCTGACATTCAGGAGCGATATCCCAGGCTCCACGTCCTCATCAACAACGCCGGCGTCATTCCCCGAAGGCGCGAGGTCACGGTCGATGGACTCGAGATGCAGTTCGCCGTTAACCACCTCGCCTACTTCCTGCTGACCAACCTGCTCTTGCCCCAGCTCAAGGCCGGGGCTCCGTCCAGAATCATCAATGTCTCGTCGGGTGCCCACACCAACGCCAGCATGGATTTCGACGATCTCCAGGCCGAGCGGGCTTACCAACCCAAGGAGGTCTACAGCCGGTCCAAGCTGGCCAACATTCTCTTCACCTACGAGCTGGCCCGCCGCCTGGAGGGAACTGGGGTCACGGTGAACTGTCTGAGCCCCGGCGTCGTGGCGACCGGGATGCTGGCCGACTACATGGGGGTAGCTCCCGGAGTGGGTGCTGGGAGCACCTTCGGTGCCAAGCCCGAAGAGGGTGCGGAGACCAGCATCTATCTGGCTTCATCCCCCGACGTGGAGAGGGTAACGGGGAAATATTTCGAGCATAGGCAACCACGGCGCTCGTCGCGTGAGTCCTACGATGAGGCGCCGGCGCGACGGCTTTGGGAGATCAGTGAGCGTCTGACAAGCACCTCTTGACCCCTTGGCGGCCTCCGGCGAATCTCCATCTATGCCCATTTACGATTACCGCTGCGGCGGCTGTGGAGCTCAGTTCGAGCAGTTGGTCCGTGGCGACCAGAAGGTCTCTTGTCCGCATTGCTCTGGCGTTGACCTGGAGCGGTTGTTGTCCTTGACGGCGCGCCCCGCCACCGGTGGCAAGCCGGCCGACTACAGCCGGCTGGGCCCTCCGCCGGGCGGCGGTTGCTGTGGAGGCGGCTGCGGATCGCACTCGCACTGACCGGCCGGCTCGCCAAACTCAAGGAGCGCCTGGCCAACCATCCTGATACCGCCTCTGACGACCCCTCCCTGATCTGGGCGGCAGTGGCCGTCCTTATCGCGCCCGACCCCGACGCCATTCTCCTCATACGCCGAGCCGATCGCCCGGGCGATCCCTGGTCGGGACACATGGCCCTGCCGGGTGGTCGGCGCGAGCCTGAGGATGAGGACCTTCTTGCCACTGTAATCAGGGAAACCCGTGAAGAAGTCGGGATCGAGCTCGACCGGGAACAATTACTCGGCGGTCTCGACGATGTCGTGCCCCGGAACCCGGTGCTTCCCCCCATCGCCGTTCGACCCTTCGCCTTTCTCCTGCCCGCGCGCCCGGCTCTTGTGCTCAGCCCTGAAGTGGCTGCCACTCAGTGGGTTACCCTGGAAGATCTCCTCAAACCCGGGGGATATCACCTGGCGACCCTCGAGATCGCTGGTCAGTTGCGCGACGTCCAGGCATACTGGCTCGCCGACACCATTGTTTGGGGCATGACCGAGCGAATCCTTACCGGCTTTTTGCGCCACGTAAACTTGACATTAGGAGGCTCTCAATACAGTATTAGCTGAACCTAAACCACCCGGAACGCCATGAGAGCCGCCGCCGTACCCGATTCCCTTACTCGATCCGTAGAAGACTACTTGAAGGCGATCTACCAGCTGTCGCCCGAGGGCCGTCCTGCATCCACTAGCGAGATCGCGAGCCTCCTGGCGCTCTCGCCACCGTCCGTAACCGGCATGGTCAAGCGGTTGTCCGAGCATGGCTTACTGGAGCACGTCCCCTATCGCGGCGTCCTGCTCACTGAGGATGGCCGGCGGGCGGCACTCAGGATGGTCCGACGGCACCGGTTGATTGAGGCCTACCTGGTCGAGTTTCTCGGCTACTCCTGGGACAAGGTACACGAAGAGGCCGAGCGGCTGGAGCACGCGGTCTCGGAAACCATGATCGAGCGAATGGCCACCGCGCTCGGAAATCCAACCGTCGACCCCCATGGAGATCCGATTCCGTCGGCCGATGGATCCATACACGAGCTGGCCAGCACCGCGCTGTCCGATGTCCCGATCGGCGAGACCGTGGAGATACAGCGGGTTCATGAGAGCCAGCCGGAGCGGCTTCGCTACATCGCATCGCTGGGGCTGCGGCCCGGCGTGCAGGTGACGGTGGTGGACCGTCAGCCGTTCGATGAGCTGGTTACCATCTCAGTTGGTGACGAGCGACAGGTCATCGGGCGGGAGCTCGGTCATGCGCTCCTCTGTGCCCGGGGCGACGGACGATGAGCGCCGCCTCCATCCCCCCGATTGATGAGCTGACTGGTTGGCGTTATCCCCGCACCATGCCGAGCCTGCCGGAATCGCACCATTCGGTGCTGGTACCGAGCGGTGTCTCGTTCTGGCGCAAAGCGCTGGCGTTTGCCGGCCCCGGTTACATGGTGGCCGTGGGCTACATGGATCCCGGCAACTGGGCCACCGATCTGGCGGGGGGATCCCGCTTCGGATACACGCTTCTCAGTGTGATCCTGCTGTCCAATCTGATGGCGATCCTCCTCCAGGCGCTCGCTCTCAAGCTGGGCATTGCCACCGGCCGGGACCTGGCGCAGGCCTGCCGCGACCACTACTCGCGTCCGGTCAGCTTCGTGCTGTGGGTACTGTGCGAGATCGCCATTGCCGCCTGCGATCTGGCCGAGGTGATCGGATCTGCCATCGCGCTGAATCTTCTGTTCGGCATCCCCCTGCTCTGGGGCGTGTGCCTCACGGCGTTCGACGTGTTGCTGATCCTGCTGCTTCAGAACAAGGGGTTCCGCTGGCTCGAGGCCTTCGTTATCGCCCTCGTCATCACGATCGGCGTCTGCTTCGCCATCGAGCTGTTCATGGCCAAGCCCGCAATCGCCGCCAT